>NZ_JARANW010000005.1:0-205181 GCF_029889825.1 Halomonas sp. 11-S5 | reverse complement strand
CCGGCGCCGTGCCCTGGCCCTCCTGGAAAATTCTCCGAGAGAACCTTCGTGAGGAAGTCAGGGAGCAAGCGTTATGCGCCGAATAGCACAGAATTCGTGGGGATCCTTCAGGAGTGATTCCCCCTGTGACAGCCGCGCATCCAGGGCAGCCGCGGAAATGGAGCCCGTGTTGCCACCGCTGGTGCCACCGCTAAAGCCGGACGCACGCCGGTTTCGGCCATTGGGCTTCTGCTGATAGGCCAGTCCGGTACCGGGAATACCGGCATGGCCATGCACGCCGCTCGGTCCCACGCTGAGGCTGGCACCGCGTGGACCCACCGAGAGGCCCAGGCCCCGCTTGCTCAGATTCAGCCGGATTCCCGGTGCGAGCATGATACGACGTCGAAAGCGAAAGCCCACGGCAGCCTCTCAAGACGGTAGATGCAGACAGCTCAACAGTGTAGCGAGTTCAGAAGGCCGAAGGCAGGTATCCCCTTTGCGCCGCTGAGCCTGGAAGCTCTTTTTGAATCCGTGGCTCAAAGGCGACATCATTCCTCGCTCTGTCGTCGGTGATCTGCAAGGTGAGGGTCTGCCACTCATCGTGACCGATGCCTGGGATGCCCAGGGGGACGTAAACACGATCGTCTAGGATGAAGTCATCGAGCGGCAGTTAGCGGAGTTGCGAGGTATCTTCCAGAGTGTCGGTGGCGGCGTTGTAGACCGCGCACAGCTCGGTGTCGTGGAAGCGATTTAACACTTGGGCTGGGGTGAATCTCCAGCGGATGCTTTCGATTCCCGGCGGTTGCCGGGGGCTTAGGCATGCTGCGGGAGATTGAGACGGGTATCGAGGGCAAAAGGCTCTTCTAAAACGACTTCAAACAACACTTGGGCTAGAGTCGGGCTCATCACGATATTTTGGCTGTGCCGTGACACGGTAGACGGCACGATGATGAAGGGGTGTAGATCCAAAAGTGAATCCCCATACGTTTGTTGCCCCTGTCCCGGCGACCCCGGGATCAGCCAGTTTGGATTCGGCAACGACGCTGGCGTTACTACATGCACCTGAGATGTGTCGAGGATGCGCAAGCACAGGAGCACATGCGGGACGGTATCCAGGGACTTGAACCCCTTGTGCGCAGCGACCTCCAGAATGGCCGTAGCCGGGTCAATCGATCCGTACACTGCAGGCTTGCCCTTCGAGTTCCAGCGACCGCCGCCCAACTCGGCACCGATACCGCTGTCCCAGGTCTCAATGTGACGCTTACGCTCCAGTCGCCACAAATGGATATCACCGGCTGGCGCGTTGTCAACCATCAGGTGTAGACCCCGTAGTCCATGCGGGTCAGGAAATCATCAACAAGCTCGTAGCCCACTTGGGTAGTGATCAGGTCAATCGGCTTGCGCCCTTCCAGCCCCATGGCCGGCGTGTTCATCCAACGCTGGGCTTCCTCGCGATCGCCGAAGACATCCTCCGCCTTGGTGAGGATCTTGGCCAGCCGCCAGGTCCGGCTGCTTTGCTCCGCAGTGAGCGGCGCTGGGTTCTTCACGCGGCGATACAGGGTTCGCTCGGAGATGCCGATCACCTTGAGGGTCATTTCCTTGTTGTAGTGCGTAGTGAGCGACTCGACGAAGTAGATGATATCTTGAGACGGCAAGCCTTTCTCGATCATTTCGTGGATCTCGAAAGCCGTGTGCGTATTGGTGGCTCGGCCGCCCGTCAATCGCTTCAGCGTCCGCTCCAGGATGTTGAGCTCTTGTTCTTCATGTTTGTCGGCGACAGTCATGGTGTTGCCCTCCTGTCTCTGCCATTTGACACAAATATAGCGCCACAGGGCGGGCACGTCGAGCTTGCCCGACTCGTTTTCCAGGCTTGATGAGCCAGGCCCTGTGCTTGTGGCGTATCAATCGGGGCGAGCCCCAGCCTCGGCGCTGCCGACAGGACTTTATGTCGCTGCAGACACATCTACGCTATACTTGTTTCTACAGACACAGATCGGGAGACGGGAGCCATGGCGGTCCTGGAAGCTCAAGCCCAAGACAAGGCGAAATGCGCAGCCGGCCTAAAGGCCGCCGTCGCCATCCTCGAAAAGTGGGGGGCCACTGGCGAGCAGACCACAGCGATCCTGCGCGTCTCCCGCAGCACCTATGCCCGGGCCAAACGTCGCGATCCTGAATGGCGGGTCAGCTTGGATGAAGACCAGCTCACGCGGATCAGCCTGATACTGAATATCCATGCCGCTCTGCGGGTGATTTTTGACAACCCCGAGAACATCTATGGCTTTATGGCAATGGCCAACCATAACGCCTACTTCAATGGCCGCTCACCCCTGTCGATCATTGCTAACGGCGGGATTCTCGAGCTCTATGAGGTATTCCAGCGCATCGACAGCTTGCGGGGCGCTCAGTGGTGAGACGTGGGGATCTACCGCGCCTGCCGCCCAGTGCTTGCCAAGGGTATCGGCTGGCGAACTCCAAATACCCGCCGATCGAATTGTTCGATGACGTCTCAAGTGCCGAAGAGTTCGAGATGCTCTACCAAATCCAGGCGATAACGAACCCTCGGCTGAAGGCCGAAGTGGGTGAGATTGGGCTTATACCGACCACTGAAATCCCATTTGGGATTCCAGGCTGCTCCTATGCCACTGCGCCCTTCACCCATCTGGCTCAGGAGGGCTCTCGGTTCAGCCATGGTCGGTACGGGGTGCTCTATATCGCCGACAAAATAGACACAGCCTTAGCTGAAGTTCGGCATCATCAGGAGGCCTATTGGCGGAACCTGCCGGATCTGAGCTATGACCGCTTCGTCTTCCGTGGCCTACTGTGCCACTTCAATGAAGACGGGTTGATAGATTGCCTGACGGTCCCAAAAGAAGACCCCATCTATGCCCCTGATGACTATCACGCCTCCCGAGAGCTGGGAGAGGCCGCAAAGGCTGCCAACGCCCCAGGGCTTCGCTATCACTCTGTGCGACACCCCGGGGCTGTCTGCTGGGGGCTGATGACTCCCAGACCCGTAACGTCCATCGTCCAGACTGCTCACTACGAGATGGTCTGGAATGGGTCAATCTCCGCAATAAGCCACCTCTCCTATCCGTGACAGGCACGCTTGTCTTATGAACGAATACAACTATACGATAGCTAAACCGATGCACTAGTCGAACCCGCCAGCATCGTCGTTGGTGATGAACATCAGGCAGTCGATAAACACCATAAACTGGTCATTAATGTCATCTGCCAATATATTTCTTCTATTCATTCCCATTTATCAATTGACTGTGAGAATCAACGAGGACGCCACTGGACGGCAATGAAGATCGCCCCAACGATGGATAAAGTCTGGCCGATCGAAAGCTTTTGAAGATTCACGACGTCACCGATTGCAGTATCTGTGCCAGGGCTAATCAGTAGCAGATAAAGGCCTATCGCCATACAAGTGATGCCAAGGACGCCCAGCACAAAGTTTTCCGGCTTGCCGGCATGAGAAGAGTGCGCAGTAGATGCCTGCTCAGCCATGGACTGAACTTTCTGTGACGCAGTCTGCCCGGATGGCAGACCTACTTTCCCTGTAGTGTTGACAAAGGGGGCGCCATTGAGTGTCTCTATCTGGCCAATGTCGACAGTCGGCGCCTTCAAGCTGAAAGCCTTTAGAGCTTTCTTTTTATTGTCAGCACGTGTTCTCACCTCCACCAGTTCGTCTGTTGTTTTATCACGGTATTCAAATAAAAAGACCCGCATATATTCTCCATAGATCGATTTTCAATTATTCGCTAAAGCTTACGGTTCGACTGGCGCCACTCCCACCGTCTTTCCCGCCCCGACCTCATACCCGCTGACCAGCACATAGCGGCTGCCGCGGCGGTGGCTGGCCCACTTGCCGCGGTAGAAGCGCTCGTCGCGCAGCTGCCGCCAGTAGGGCGAGACCGTGTGTGGGGCGGTCATGGCAACCCGCAACTCCCTGTCCTCGCGGTCGACGCCGACCTGGGCGAAGGGCACGCCGCGTCGCGCCTCGGGATGCTTGTTCTTCATCCACGCCGGCACGCCGCTCGACAGCGCCTCGGGATAGGCGGAGAGGTACATGCCCAAGGAGAGCACGTAGCGCACCACCTCGCGCAGGATCATGCCCTCCTCGTCCGCCAGCGGCTGGGCCCGCCCGCCGGCATACGCGATGGCCTCGCGGTTGATGAAATCGGTGATCTGGCTGGGCTTGAAGGCGCCGCGCAGCATGGTGGGGTTGAGGCTCGGCTTGTCATCCAGCGGGTTATGGATCGCCACGATCAGCCAGGGATCGCCGATGCCCTTCATGTCCACGCCGTGCGGATTGTTGTGGGCGCTCAGGAAACTCTCGTAGCGGTCGGGCAACGTGGTCGAGTCCACCCAGGCGACCAGGGCACCATCGACCTGGTGACCGTGGAAGGTCTGCCTGGCCGGGAACGACAGCGTGCTGAACTCCCAGGGCCACGACCAGGCGTCGCCCTGAACCTTGCTGAGCTGCACCGTCTGCAGCCATTCCGACAGCGACGGCTCCGGCACCACCACCCTGCCCTCGCGGCCGTGATGCCACTCCAGCATCAGGATCTCGCCGTTGATGGAGTGCACCATCTGCTCGTCGTGCACCATTTCACGAAAGATCTCGGCCTCGACCTTGGGTTTCTTCGGCAGGCCCAACATCTTCATCACCGAGCGGACGTAGCGTCGGGTGAAGCTGGGGTAGTGGCGGTAAGTGGCCTGGGTCATGCGCAGCTCGTCGATCGTCTCGCCCCATCAGCACGCAGGCGGTCAGGTGGCCTGTGTCATGCGCGGCTCGTCGAGGGGGCTCATGCCTTCGCCACCTTCACGGCCGTGCCGGTAGCCACCAGGAACAGCATCGACTTGCCGCCGCCGGAGATCTCGCTGTAGTCGAGGTCGATGCCGATCACCGCATTGGCGCCCATCTCCCCCGCTTCTCGACGCAGCTCGTCCAGGCAGGCCACCCGCGCGTCACGCAGGGCGTCCTGGGACGACTTGTTGCGGCCACCGAAGAAGTCCCGGAAGCCGGCGAACATGTCCTTGAGGATGTTCATCCCGAACACACACTCGGCGGAAACGATATCGATGTGCTCGGTGACGCGGTAGCCCTCGAGGTGCGAGGAGGTGGTGAGGATCACGCGATCCGACATGAGGGGCTCCTTTCGTAGTTACGTTACCTGATCCGGTCGAGCGACAACCGCTGACCCGACCGAAAACTCATGACTAGCATGGCGGTTTTAAAGCCATGTGCAAGGCTCATCCCCCCGAGAAACTTCACAGCGCCTCCCCCCGTGGCCTGCGGCGTCCCACTCCATGAAGCGGATAACACTTCACTGGAACTGACGCGCATCTCCTGGCGCGGCCACACAGGAGCAAGCGAAACAGTCGAGTTGACTACTCTTGTCAGCGAGCTTGGCTGAAACAAACCGGACCACTGATTGAATCATTGGAATCTTACCACCATAATTGGCGCCAATACTCACCAAGGCAAGGTACCCCATGTCAATTCTCAGCACCTACTTGCAGAAAGAACAGCAGCTCAAGCAGCTTCAGGAAGAGCTGGACAAGCTGAAGAACGACGAGCGCCTCAAGACCGAGCTGGACTTCAAGCACCACCTCGAGACGCTGATGCGCGAATTCGACAAGTCCGCGGCAGATGTCATCAAGCTGCTGGACCCCACCCTGGAGGCTGGCCAGGACTCCAGCACTGCCAAGGGCTCGGGTCGTGCCAAGCGCAAGCTGAAGATCTACCAGAACCCCAACACCGGCGAAACCGTCGAGACCCGTGGCGGCAACCAGAAGACACTGAAAGCGTGGAAGGAAGAATATGGTGCCGAAACCGTCGAGAGCTGGCTGGTGAGGACTGAGGACTAACGCCCCCGCTCCCCTTCCTGCCACGGATGACAGGAAGGGCACTTGTCGGAGAAAATTGGGAATTTGGCAGATGCAGGTATAGCACCTGCACTCTGCAAAAAATTTTAGAGAAAAGCGAGAAATTTTCTCGACAGCCGTGCGTTGTTAGGCAACTTAATCACTCAAATCCGACCACTCAGAATTCACCCACTCAAGTAATTTTTTCTCCCTTTCTTCTATTTCTTTTTGAGACCAGTCATCACAAACCAATATCTCTTGAACCATTCGTAGACCTTCAGACTTTCTATAAACACCTTTCTTTGCTATAAAACCCTGTATTTTAGCTTCGCTATTTATCGATTGAGGCAATAGTATAAGATTTCCAATCCCATTAACGATTAATTCATAACGACCGTCAGGATCAGTCTTTCCATCCCATGCGCCACCTGGTTCAGGATTCTGAGGCATAACATGTTCAATACTTTCATTTGCTGATCTTGCCTGCCATATTGCAGCTTTTATTTCCTCGTTTACGACTGCTTTCACACCTGCCTTCTTCGCCAGATGCTCTTCATAACGCCATAGAAGGTAGCGCACTACTTCTTGATTCCCATCATATATATCTTTTCCTTTTAGTTCTTCCTCAACTGCACGTTCAATGGGGTAGTCAAAACCAATATCCCGAAGCGCAGACATTATTTCACTATATCTTGATGCGCCACCAGACTTATTCATGATCTTATTTGCTAAACGAACATAGTCTCCCACCTTAGATCTCGAATCTTTAGCAAAGAGCCCATATATCCTAAATGTAACTTTCTCCCATTGCTCTAAAAGTTTTAATCTTTCATTCTCTGTGACCGAATCTGTTAGTGAAATTGCTACAGCTAAAACTCTAGCCTGCAATACATCTGTTACGGGGCCAAGATGAATGTTGGACTGAAGCTTAACAAGCTTCTCTGCGACACCCAGAATCCTGTTACTTATTTTTACAGTGTCGTCAGATGAAGAGCATGCATTGGTCAAGGATGCCAGTGCAGACTCTGCTTTTTGGGGCTTTCCCGATTCCGTGCCCGTGTAAAGTGTCGCAGTGACTCTTAGGATTTCTTGGCCTGGAACTGGGTATCTTGAAAGTTCTTTATATATGTTTCCCCAAAGATCATTCAGCTCTTCAATGTAACTCGCACGAGACTCATCGGTTTTAGCTTTTTCGAACGCTATACCCATCAAGGAGCTTTTACATTTATCCAGCCAGTCCACTGCCAGCCCACGTGAATTTAAGACTTCAAAAAGACTATACACCACTCTTGAGTCGTCGGTATCAAAAACAACAAACCCCAGCTTGTTCCTGATTATTCGCAAAAGAGAGAGTGAATCACCATAATCTTCCGTCCATTTTTCAACGAATTGATTGCACTCCCTGACCCCTTGAAATATATTTCTATCTGCGTGAGTGGCAACCTTGTCTTTAGCAGGAAAAACCCCATCACGAATAAAGTTATTGAAAATATGCTTGTTCGTATTATTCGTTTGAAGCAGGATGAGATTTCCATCAGATTTTACAATTATTTTTCCGAGCTCATCCTTCTCCTCACCTACCCCCAAAGCCAGGTGGACACACTTAAGCAAAATTATAAGCGTGGTTAACCTTTGTTGACCATCTACAATATCATAAAGCCTATACTCCTTAGATCCGATTTCTTTTACTTCATCTGTTTGATAGCAAACAACCGTTGCCATAAAATGATCACGATCCACATCTTTTTCTTTCAACTGTTTTATATCGGCAAACAAGTCGTTACGTTGCTTCGCCCCCCACGAATAGTACCTTTGGTACTTGGGTATTCTAAATACTCTATCAGCGAACAATGCGTTCAAATTTTTATATTTTGGCTCTATCATTTACATCCCTTAATTTCTATCAATTAGCATCGAGTAGTCTTGAAAGATATCAGACTGCGCGCTCCATAATTGGATAAGCGTGTTGGCACGTTCATCCAGAAAAATGCAACCTCCCACTATCCTCGCAAGGCTTTGACCTTGAATAACATTCACTAGAATCAGGCTATATAACCAAGATTCATGAGTCTGCTGGGTTTTTTAGAAAGTGGGCTTTGCGCTGAGTCTCTTCAGCCAGTGCCTCACACCTTCACCCTGACCAGCTCTTCCCACCGCGTCGTGTACCTCGGCGTCCTCCGTTCACACCTTAGCGCCCAGGCGTTGCCTTGTCTCGGTAAACCCAGGCGCACCGTATCCCGGCCCAGCTAGCGGTTCAGCTTGTCCACGGTGGCCATCAGCCGCTGGCTGCGCTGCCGTTCGGCCTCACTCTGCGGCGTCTCGTCCAGGGAGAGCTGGCGATTGGCGTCGGCGGTGAGGTCGAGCAGCATCACGCCGGCCTTCTGGTAGCGGTAGCCTGCAAGGAAGATCGCCTGCAGGCCTTAAGCGGCGGCCTCGGCGATCTCGCGGGTGTCGTCGGTGGGCCGTGCCAGCGGCACCACCATGCTGTTCCGGTATTGCGGCTGATCGAGCTGGAAGCGGTTGGTGTTGACGAACACCTTGAGATTAGCCAAGGGATAGGGCATGGGCTGAGACGCTACTTCAAAATACGCAAAATCCGCAGAAGGCTCACAAGCGAGACGCCCGCCAGCAGGGCGACGGCGCCGG
This sequence comes from Halomonas sp. 11-S5, assembly GCF_029889825.1. Classification (NCBI taxonomy): domain Bacteria; kingdom Pseudomonadati; phylum Pseudomonadota; class Gammaproteobacteria; order Oceanospirillales; family Halomonadaceae; genus Halomonas; species Halomonas sp. 11-S5. Next base: position 196,679 of record NZ_JARANW010000005.1, on the reverse strand, counting down.
CGAAGGCCATGCCGGCCGTCGCCAGGCCGAAGGCGCGCGCCGCCAGCCCGATGCCCACCACCGGAATCGACAGGGCCAGGTAGGCGACGATGAAGAAGGTCGCGGTGACGCTGCCTCGCTGATTGGCGGGACTGGCCTGCACGACGGCTCCCAGGCCGGCACGAAAGGCCATGCCCTGGCCGAGACCGCCGATCAGCGCGCCAAGCATGAAGAGCGCCAGGCACGCCATCCCGATGCCGACACCCACCAGCGAGGCACCAAGGATCACCCCGACGCAACCCAGCGGCAGCCGCCAGGAGGCCGGGAAGCGCTCTTGCAGGAGCTGCCCGAGGGTCGAGGCGAAGAACACCGAGCCTGCCACCAGCCCGGCAAGCGCCAGGTTGTCGTGGCCGAGCACGCCAATCATGAAGGCCGGTGCGGTGGCGGAGAAGAAGCCCAGCAGGGCAAAGCCCGCGAAGCCGGCGATCGCCGCCGGCAGGAAGATCGCGCGAACCTCCTGCGGCACCTGCAACCGCTGCAGCCGGAGGCTCGGCCGCGCCGGCCGAATCACGGTCTCTGGCGCCTTGAGCACCATCAGCATCGCGAGCACGGCCAGCACCAGATGCACCCCGTAGGCCAGGTGCAGCGGCCAGGGCAGGGTCTCGACCAGCAGGCCGGCGAGGATCGGCCCCAGCCCCAGGCCGCCCATGTTGACCGCGGTGGCCACGAAGGCCGCGCGTCGCGGCCAGGCCGAGGGGGCCAGCTCCATCACCGCCACCGTGGCGGTCGCGGTGAAGATGCCGGCGGACACCCCCGAAATGAAGCGACCGACCAGCAGGCTCGATAGGCCGTCGCTGGACAGGAAGATCAGGTCGCTGATCACCGCCGCCGCCAGCCCGGCGCCCAGCATCGGGCGACGCCCGAGCTGATCCGACCAGCGCCCGGTGGTCACCAGAGCCCCCATGACTCCCAGTGCATAGAAGGCGAAGATCACCGTGATGGTCAGCTGGGAGAAACCGAAGCGCGCCTGATAGATCGGGTACAGGGGCGTGGGCAGGGTGGTGCCCAGCATGGTGATCAGAAAGGTCAGTGCTATCCCCAGGAAGGGCAGCGCCGATTCCGGGGCGCGGCGATCGCCGGCAGTGGTCATGGTCTCTCCTTGGATGAACAGGATCGGCGCCACTTCAGGCAGACACCGGCGCCACGCGTCCCCGCCAGCGCGATGAGGAAGATCGACAGGCCGGCGCTGCCAACGGGCGATGCGAAAACGGGCGATGCAAAAAAGGAGCGCCATTATTCCAGAGACCGGCCGGCAATGCGCGGATCGTTGCTGGTGGGGCAGACGACGGCCGGGGTGGCTACAGTCGCACCATCATTGTGTGCGATACTCCGCCCTTTCTGCCGCCGCTCACCATCCGTTGTAACGTCAGGGACCCCTGCTCATGGCCCAAGGTACGCTGTTCATCGTTTCCGCTCCCTCCGGCGCCGGCAAGACCAGCCTGGTGCGCGAGCTGATCGAAAGCCTCGACGGCATCCAGGTCTCGGTCTCCCACACCACCCGCGAGCGCCGCGCGGGCGAGGTGGACGGGGTCAACTACCACTTCGTGGACGTGCCGGCCTTCGAGGCGATGATCGAGCACGGCGACTTCTTCGAGTACGCCCGGGTCTTCGACAACTACTACGGCACCTCGCGCCGCACTGTGGAGGCGATGCTCGCCGCCGGCCAGGACGTGATCCTGGAGATCGACTGGCAGGGCGCCCGCCAGGTTCGCCAGCAGCTGCCCGATGCCGTCTCGGTGTTCATCCTGCCCCCCTCCCGAGAAGAGCTGGAGCGTCGGCTGGCCAGCCGCGGTACCGACGAGCACGCGGTGATCGCCCGGCGCATGCGCGATGCGGTGGAGGAGATGACACACTACGACGAGTACGACTACCTGGTAATCAACGACGACTTCACCACCGCCCTGCGCGAGCTGCAGGCGCTGGTCATCGCCCGTCGCCTGACCCGCGAGCGGGTGAACGAGCACCACGCCCCGCTGCTCGCCGAGCTATTGTCTTAACTTCAGCCGCGGCACTTGTCTTGACTTCAGCCGCGGCGCTTGTCCTGACCCCGCCGCGGCGCTTGTCAGGGCAACCGGGCGTCGCGTAATCTATCTGGTCTACCCATTGGTGGAATTCCCGGGGCGTTCCCACGTCGGCCGGGGTTTTGCCCGTCAGCATCATTCAGGAAGGCATCCATGGCACGTGTTACCGTCGAAGATTGTCTGGAAAACGTCGAAAACCGCTTCAAGCTGGTGATGATCTCCACTCACCGTGCCCGCCAGTTGGCCCGCGGCTCCCGCGACGCCCTCTTACCCTGGGAGAACGACAAGCCCACGGTCATGGCCCTGCGCGAGATCGCCGAGGGGCTGGTCGACGCCAGCGTGCTCAACGAGCCCATCGAGGCGGCGCCGGTGCGCGTGCGGACCGAGTTCGAGCCGGGCACCCACGTCGAGGAGTGATCCTGGCCGCATGTTCACCATCGATGACCTGGCCGACCGACTCGGCGGCTACCTTCCCCAGGACGAGATCCGGCAGGTCAGGCGTGCCTTCTACTATGCCGAGCAGGCCCATGATGGCCAGCGCCGCCGTTCCGGCGAGCCCTACGTCACGCACCCCCTGGCGGTAGCGAACATCCTGGCCAACATGCACATGGACCATCAGAGCCTGATGGCCGCCATGCTGCACGATGTCATCGAGGATACCGGCGTCTCCAAGAAGGCGCTGGGCGAGCAGTTCGGCCAGCCCGTCGCCGAGCTGGTCGACGGCGTCTCCAAGCTGACCCAGATCACCTTCGAGGACAAGGCTGTCGCCCAGGCCGAGAACTTCCAGAAAATGGTGCTGGCGATGTCCCGGGATATTCGGGTGATCATCGTCAAGCTCGCCGACCGCCTGCATAACATGCGCACCCTGGGCGCCCTGCGCCCCGAAAAGAAGCGCCGCATCGCCCGCGAGACCCTGGAGATATACGCCCGCATCGCCAGCCGGCTGGGCATCAACACCATCCGGGTCGAGCTTGAAGACCTCTCCTTCCAGGCCCTCTACCCGATGCGTGCCGAGCGCATCAAGCGCGCCGTCTCCAGCGCCCGGGGCCATCGCCGCTCGACGATCCGCCAGCTTCAGACCAGCCTGCAGCAGAGCCTCGATGACGAGGGTCTGCCGGGAACGGTGATCGGTCGACAGAAGCACCTGCTGTCGATCTACCGCAAGATGCGCGACCAGCGCAAGTCCTTCGCCGAAATCATGGACGTGTTCGGTTTTCGCATCATCACCGAGGACGTCGACAGCTGCTACCGGATCCTCGGTGTGGTGCACAACCTCTACAAGCCGGTGCCGGGTCGTTTCAAGGACTACATCGCCATTCCCAAGGCCAACGGCTACCAGAGCCTTCATACCACCCTGTTCGGTCGTGGCGGCATGCCCATCGAGGTGCAGATCCGCACCCGCGAGATGGAGGCCCTGGCCAACAACGGTATCGCCGCCCACTGGCTCTACAAGGCCGGCCAGACCGAGCATCCCATCGCCCAGGGCAGCCATGCCAGGGCCCGCGCCTGGGTCAAGGGCTTGCTGGAGATGCAGCGCCACGCCGGCGACTCACTGGAGTTCATTGAGCACGTCAAGAACGATCTCTTTCCCGACGATATCTACGTGTTCACGCCCAAGGGCGATATCATGGAGCTGCCCCAGGGCGCCACGGTGATCGACTTTGCCTACAGCGTGCACACCGATATCGGTAACAGCTGCATCGCCTGTCGCATCGACCGCCACCTGGCCCCGCTCTCCACCCGCCTGGAAAGCGGCCAGACCCTGGAGATCATCACAGCGCCGGGAGCGCGCCCCAACCTGGCCTGGCTCAACTTCGTGGTCACCGCAAAGGCGCGTTCGGCGATCCGCCACGCACTCAAGCATCAGCAGCACACCGAGGCGGTGCAGCTAGGCCGGCGCCTGCTCAACAAGGCGTTGGCCAGGTTCGAAACCAGCCTGGAGGAGTTGCCCGAGGGTCTGCTCGACAGCCTGCTGGAGGAACATTCGCTCAAGAGCGCTGAGAGCCTGCTGGAATCCATCGGGCTGGGCACCCGGGTCGCTCATGTGGTGGCCCGACGGTTGGTCGACCTGCAGCAGGGCGAAACAGGCGAACCCCTGGAGCATCCGGAGCGCACTCAGAGGCCAATCATGATCAGCGGCGCCGAAGGCATGGTGATCAAGTTCGCTCGCTGCTGCCGTCCGCTGCCCGGCGATCCGGTAATCGGCCACCTCTCGGTGGGCAAGGGTATCGTGGTTCACCGCAGCGATTGCCGCAATATCGCCGAGCTCAGAAACGATCCCGACAAGCTGTTCCCCCTGGAATGGTCCGATAACATCACCGAGGACTTCCCCGCCGCCCTGCGCCTGGAGATGGAAAGCCGCCGCGGCCTGGTGGCGGAACTCGCCGCCCTGGTCACCGATGCCGGCGCCAACATCGAGCGCATCGGCATCGAGGAGCGCGACGCGCGGCTGTCGATCGTCAACCTCATCCTCTCGGTACGCAACCGCGTGCACCTGGCGCGCATCATCAAGCGCCTGCGCAACCTCGCCCATGTAGGCCGCATCACCCGCCTCGGCAACTGAACCCTTTCCGTCCGCCGGCCGCATGAGGCGGCAGGCGGGCTGCTTTCCCATTTCGCGATGCTGGACTGAAAGGAGCACCACCATGAGCAACAAGGCCGTGATCAACACCGACCAGGCGCCCGCCGCCATCGGCCCCTACTCCCAGGCCATCAAGGCCGGCAACACCATCTACCTCTCCGGCCAGATACCCCTGGACCCGGCCACCATGGTGCTCGTCTCCGACGACGTCGAGGCCCAAGCGCGCCAGGTCTTCACCAACCTCAGGGCCGTCTGCGAGGAGGCCGCCGGCACCCTGCAGGACGTGGTCAAGCTCAACCTCTACCTGGTCGAGCTGGACAATTTCGCAGTGGTCAACAAGGTAATGGAGGAGTTCTTCGAGAAGCCCTACCCGGCCCGCGCCGCCATTGGTGTCAAGGCGCTGCCCAAGGGGGCGCAGTTCGAGGCGGAAGGGATCATGGTCATCGGCGACTAAGGCGAAGCAGTGAGGCTCTTCCTGGCGCTGGAGCCACCCGAGACGCTGCGCCAGCGGCTGGGCGAGCTGGCCGAACTTGCCCAGGCCCGCTGCGGCGGGCGGCGCGTGTCGGATGCGAGCCTGCACCTGACGCTGGCCTTTCTCGGCGAGGTCGAGGAAGAGCGAGCCAGCGAGCTGGCCGAATGGGTTGGCGCCGTGGCGATACCACCTGGCGAGTGGGGCCTGGACAACTGGGGCTGCTTTCGTCGCCCCGGCATCGTCTGGGTAGGAGGCCAGTCGCTAGCGCTGGAACGGCTCCATGCCTCACTGTGGGATGGGCTGGCTTCGTTCGGTTTCAGCAACAGGCCAGAGCACTTCGTGCCCCATGTCACCCTGCTGCGCCGCGCCCGCCGGCTGGAGACCCTGGGCCTGCCCGCACTCGACCTGGCCTGGCCCTACCGACGGCTCTCGCTGGTGCGCTCCTTCACCGAGAACGACGGGCCCCGCTACGAGACCCTGGCCCGTTCGCCGGCGGCCTGATCAGCCGTCGTTTCTATCACGCCCTTTCGGGCAGGAAGCCCCCTGCCTTCAGCACCTGGGCATAGCCCTCGCGGAAGCTAGGATAGCGGAAGCGATAGCCGCTCTCGATCAGCCGGGCATTGTCGCAGCGCTTGCTGGCGCGGCGGCGCAGTGGCGACTGGATGGTCTCGGTGGCCTCGACCCTGAGCTGCTTCGCCAGCCAGGCCATCACCTCGTGCAGCGGGGCCGGCTCGCAGTCGCTGGCAAGGTAGAGCGCCTCGAGCGGCTCGCCAGCCAGCTGCCGGCCGATCAGATGCGCCAGCACCCCGGCGCAGTCGTCACGGTGGATGCGGTTGGAATACATGACGGGGCTCGACGGGGCGATGCGTCCCTCGCCCACCTGGCGAATCAGGCGGTCACGACCCGGGCCGTAGATGCCCGAGAAGCGCACCACGGTGCCCGACAGGTCATGCTCGATCAGCGCCTGCTCGGCCTCGCGCATCAGCAGGCCCGAGAAGCCCGAGGGCTCGGCGGGGCTGGTCTCCTCGACCACCTCACCTTCGCGCTGGGCGTAGACGCTGGTCGAGGAGACGAAGAACACCCGCCCGGGCGCCGTGTCACGGCGGGCGAACTCGGCCAGTACCGCGGTCAGACCATCGAGGTAGGCGGCGCGATAGGCCGCCTCGTCGAAGCGGTCGGCGCTGACCGCGTAGACCAGGGTATCGGCGTCCGGCAGCCCGGCCAGGGTGGCCGGGTCGCTCAGGTCGACCGCGACGGCCTCCAGCCCGCTGCCTTCCAGTGCGCGCGGATTGCGTCGCGCCCCGATCACCCGGTGCCCCGCCTCGCGCAGCTCGCGCCCCAGGGCCATGCCGATGTCGCCACAGCCCAGAATCAGTGTCGTCGTCTTCACCTTTCCCTCGCCCCCTGATAAAAAGTCCCTATTGGCATTATTGTGTCCCTGTGCATTGAGCGAGGTCACTGGGACCTTCACCCGTTTCGGAAGAGGATGCCTGTCGGCACCACCATGACTCTAACAGAACTCCGCTACATCGTGACACTGGCCCAGGAGCGCCACTTTGGACGCGCCGCGGAGCGCTGCTTCGTCTCCCAGCCGACGCTGTCGGTGGCCGTCAAGAAGCTCGAGGAAGAGCTCGGCGTGGCGCTGTTCGAGCGCTCGAAATCCACCGTGCAGGTCACCCCGATGGGGGAGCGGATCGTCGAGCAGGCCCAGCGCGTGCTGGAACAGAGCAGCGTGATCAAGGAGCTGGCCACGGCCGGCCGCGACCAGCTGGCGAGCCCGCTGCGCATCGGTGCCATCTACACCATCGGCCCCTACCTCTTTCCGCACCTGATCCCGGAACTCTCCCGGCGTGCGCCGCAGATGCCGCTCTACATCGAGGAGGGCTTCACCGGCAACCTGCGTCGCAAGCTCAGGAGCGGCGAGCTCGATGCGATCATCATCGCGCTGCCCTTCACCGAGACCGACGTGGTCACCAAACCGCTCTACGAGGAGGCCTTCGAGGTGCTGCTGCCGGCCGACCACCATTGGGCCGAGCGCGAGAGCATCGACAAGGAGGACCTGCTGGAGGAGCGCCTGCTGCTGCTCGGCGAGGGCCACTGCTTCCGTGACCAGATCCTCGAGGCCTGCCCGGCGATCAGCCACCAGCTCGCGAGCCCCTCCAACACCCTCACCGCCGAGGGCGGCTCACTGGAGACCATCCGCCACATGGTCGCCTCGAAGCTCGGCATCACCGTGCTGCCCCGCTCTGCCATCGGCACCGGCCACTACGAGAGCGGCATGCTGATCAGCCGCCCCTTCACCGCCCCGGCACCCGCGCGGACCGTGGCCATCGCCTGGCGCGCCAGCTTCCCGCGGCCCCGGGCCATCGATGCCGTCACCGACGCCATCGCGCGCTGCCGCCAGGCAGAGCTCGAACCGGCATGAGTGAGCTCGACGCACCCATCACGGAGCTCAAGGGCGTCGGCGAGGCGCTGTCGCTCAAGCTGGCCCGGCTGGGCGTCGAGCGCGTCAGCGACCTGCTGTTCCACCTGCCGCTGCGCTACCAGGACCGCACCCGCATCACCCCCATCGCCACCCTGCGCGCCGGCCACGAGGCCGTGGTGGAGGGCGAGGTGGTGGCCGGCGAGGTGGTGCGCGGTCGGCGCCGCAGCCTGCTGGTACGCCTGCGCGACGGCTCCGGGATCCTCAGCCTGCGCTTCTTCCACTTCTCCCCGGCACAGCAGCAACAGTTCCAGCCCGGGGTGCGCGTGCGCGCCTTCGGCGAGGCCCGCGCCGGCGCCACCGGCCTGGAGCTCTATCACCCGGAGTACCGCCTGCTGGCCGGCGGCGAAGCGCCGGTAGAGGACCACCTGACGCCCATCTACCCGGCGACCGAGGGCCTCCATCAGACCCGCCTGCGGGCGCTGATCGACCAGGCCCTGGCCCGCCTGGATGCCGCCCCGGAGGCCCTCCCCGATGGCATTCCCGCGCCCCTGCGCCAGCGCTTCGGCCTGCCCGAGCTTCACCACTGCCTGGACACCCTGCACCGCCCGCCGCCGGAGGCCGACGCCGAGCAGCTGGCGGCCGGCCGGCACCCGGCGCGTCGCCGCCTGGCCCTGGAGGAGCTGCTCGCCCACCGCCTCAGCCTGCAGGAGGTGCGCCAGCGCATCCAGGAGGACGGCGCCCCGGCGCTGCCCGGCGGGCGCAGCCTGCAGGCGCGCTTCCTGACCCAGCTGCCCTTCTCGCTGACCGGCGCCCAGCGCCGGGTGCTCGACGAGATCGCCGCCGACCTGGTACGCCAGGTGCCGATGCTGCGCTTGGTGCAGGGCGACGTGGGCTCGGGCAAGACGGTGGTCGCCGCCATGGCGGCGCTCTCGGCCATCGCCGCCGACTGCCAGGCGGCGATGATGGCCCCCACCGAGATACTGGCCGAGCAGCACTACCGCACCTTCAGCGCCTGGTTCGAGCCGCTGGGCATCGAGGTGGCCTGGCTGTCCGGCAAGCTCAAGGGCAAGGCGCGCCTGGACACCAAGGCGGCCATCCGGGACGGCCGGGCGCGCATGGTGGTGGGCACCCACGCGCTCTTCCAGGGCGACGTGCACTTCCAGCGCCTGGGGCTAGCGATCATCGACGAGCAGCACCGCTTCGGCGTGCACCAGCGCCTGGCGCTGCGCGAGAAGGGCGAGGCCGGCGGCCTGACGCCCCACCAGCTGGTGATGACCGCCACGCCGATCCCGCGCACCCTGGCGATGAGCGCCTACGCCGACCTGGACGTCTCGGTGATCGACGAGCTGCCCCCCGGTCGGACCCCGGTGAAGACGGTAGTGATGCCCGACGAGCGCCGCCCCGAGGTGATGGCGCGCATCCGCCATGCCTGCGCCGAGGGCCGCCAGGCCTATTGGGTCTGCACGCTGATCGAGGAGTCCGAAGTACTGGAGTGCCAGGCCGCCGAGGCGACCCGCGACGAGCTCGTCGAGACCCTGCCGGAGCTGGCCATCGGCCTGGTCCACGGCCGCATGAAGCCCGCCGACAAGGCCACGATGATGGCGGCCTTCAAGGCCGGCGAGCTGGACCTGCTGGTCGCCACCACGGTGATCGAGGTGGGGGTCGACGTGCCCAATGCCAGCCTGATGATCATCGAGAACCCGGAGCGCCTGGGCCTCTCCCAGCTCCACCAGCTGCGCGGTCGGGTGGGACGCGGCGCCACCGAAAGCTTCTGCGTGCTGCTCTATCACCCGCCGCTGTCGGCGCACTCCCGGGAGCGCCTGGCGGTGATGCGCGAGACCACCGACGGCTTTCGCATCGCCGAGAAGGACCTCGAGATCCGTGGCCCCGGCGAGGTGCTGGGCACCCGCCAGACGGGACTCGCGCAGATGAGAGTCGCCGACCTGGAGCGCGACGCCGACCTGCTGGACCGCGTGGCTCCCCTGGCCGAGGCGCTGCTCGCCGAGCATCCCCAGACCAGCCGCCCGCTGATCCGGCGCTGGCTGGGAGAGGAAGCGGGGCGCTACGGGCAGGTGTGAAAGCTGGAAGCTGGAAGCTGGAAGCTGGAAGCTGGAAGCTGGAAGCTGGAAGCTGGAAGCTGGAAGCTGGAAGGCAGCAGATTGCCTCCGCCATCTGAGTCAAGGCTCTTTCTTCCAGCTTCCAGCCGCGAAGCGGCGCTCTTCAAGCTTCAAGCTTTTTACAGGTGTTTGAGGAGCCGCTGCAACTTCTGCAGGTCGCCGGAGTCGCCGACCAGGCGCACGCTGCCGGCCATCATGCCGTCGAGAAAGGCCTGCTGGGTGGGTTTCTTGAGGACCTTGATGGCCGTGGCCTCGTCCGCGAAGCGCAGTTCCAGGTCGAGATCCACCGGCAGGCCACGGCCCGCATGGATACCGCGGGGCGACATGCGGTAGTGGCGGGCGATGGAGAGATCCTCGGTGGCGATGCCCCAGTCGAGGCCACGCATCTCGCCGAGCAGTTCGCGGAACCGAGCCTTGCGGCGCAGGGCACGCTTGAGCATCAGCCCGAGCAGCCACAGCATCAATCGCAGCTTCATATTGGTTCCGCCCCCGGGAAGAGAGTGTGAGGCGACCCGCACGGGACGGGCCGCAATGCCTTACTTCGCCACGGCGTCCTTGAGGCCCTTGCCCGGCTTGAAGGCGACGGTCTTGCTGGCCGGAATGGTCAGCGGCTGGCCGGTCTGGGGGTTCTTGCCGGTGCGCGCGGCGCGCTCGCGCACGCTGAAGGTACCGAAGCCGATCAGGGAGACATCCTGCCCCTGAGACACACTTCCTGTGATCTCATCGAGAATGACGTTGAGCACCTGGCTCGCCTTGTCCTTGGAAAGATCGGCACGCTCGGCAATCGCCGCGGCGAGTTCTGGCTTGCGCATACAGCCCTCCTGGTATTGGCATCATGATGCCGGCGATCACCACCGGCGGTGTTGTTACGGCACATGAGTTGTTACGGCACATGACCTGTCGGTCCATCACGCGCATGCCGGCTCACTCGATCCCGGGGCCTCGTGGCGCAGACGGGGAGATCTCGGGAAGCGACATGCGGATGATGCCGGTCCTCAACGCCGCTGCCTTGCCGGCTCGCTGTCCGCGGCAGGCCCCGTCGTTGACGCAACTAGCCTAGCAACGGCGGCGCGGCTCGCGCCAGTTCGACTTTCCGACGGACGCAGCGTCCTGTCAACGCAAATCCGATCAAACGTCCGTCCTCTGCCTCGGCCAGGGCGGTCAGGTCACCGCCTTCGCCTTCGAGGCGCCAGCGGAACGGGGGATGGGCCGGCGGAAGGGCCACCACCGGCAGCAGGGGCGTCTTGACCAGCACCGGCCAGGGGCCATAGGTCACCGCGGTGGGGGTGCCGGTCAGGGTCCGGGCCAGGGCCTTGGCACTGGCCAGCAGCGGCTGCACGTACATGGCATTGACGCCGTCGACGCAGGCCGCATCGCCCAGGGCATGGATGCCCGGCGCCGAGGTGGCCAGATGCCGGTCGGTGTGGATGCCCGCCTCGCTGACCGTGATCCCGGCCGACTCGGCCAGGGCGGTACGCGGCCGCAGCCCCGTGGCCACCAGCACCAGGTCGGCCGACAGCGAGTCGCCATCGTCCAGTTCCAGGCCGACACAGGCGACGTCGGCCCCCAGGGCCACCAGCTGCCGTCCGCTGTGCAGCACCATGCCGGCCTCGCGGAAGGCCTCGCCCAGGGCGCGGCCCAGGGGCTCCGGCACCAGGCGCGGCAGGGGGGCCGGCTCCGGGGCGACCAGTTCGACGGCGTGGCCGCCGGCGGCGAGGTCATTGGCGAACTCGCAGCCCACCAGGCCAACGCCGATGATCGCCACACGTGCCGGCCTGCCCAGCGCCTCCAGGGTCGTGTGGAAGGCGCGGTAGTCGTCCAGGTCATTGACGCTGAAGACCCGGTCGGCCACAGCGTCGGGCACCCTGAAGGGGTGCACCGGCGCGGCGCCGGTGGCCAGCACCAGCTCGCTCCAGGGCAGGGTCTCGCTGCCGATGGTCAGGATGCGTTCCACCGGGTCGATGGCCTCCACCCGGGTGTGGGTGCGCACCACGGCGCCGAGCTCGTCGGCGACCTCCAGGGCCGAGCGGGCCGCCAGGCGCTGCGGCGGCAGGCGCTTGGCGAAGCCGGTGGAGAGCAGCGGCTTGGAATAGTCATCGCCGCTGTCGGCGGTGATCAGCGTCATCGGTCGCGCCGGGTCCTGCGCGCGCAGCTGACGCAACAGGCCCAGCCCCGCCATGCCGGAACCGATGATGGTCAGGGGAGCGCTCATAGGCCTCATCGATCGGGAAAGAGTGATGGGGCAGCATGGTACACTAGCTGCCCCGAAATCGACGCGGAGAGAGACGGTGAGCAACGGCCCGGGAAGCAATCCCCGCTGGCGCCCCCTGGCGGCGGCGCGCCCTGCCATGAGTGCTGCCTGGTGGCAGTGGGTCGCCTCCCGCGACTCGCTTACCGCCCGGCTGGTCAGCGCCGGCGGCCAGCGGCCCTTCCGGGTCCGGCTGCTGGACCAGCGCCTCGGACGGCCGCGGCGCGACGAGGCGCTGGCCCTGGGCCTGCCCCCGGCCCGCCATGCCTGGCTGCGCGAGGTGGCACTGTGCCTCGACGAGCGCCCCTGGGTGGTGGCCCGTTCGGTGGTGCCGCTCTCCGGGCTGCACGGCCAGCGGCTCGATCGCCTCGGCGAGCGCTCGCTCGGCAGCTGGCTGTTCCGCCAGCCGGACCTGGCGCGCGGCCCCCTCGAGGTCAGCGCCGACCCGGCCCCCTTCCACGCCGCCTCGGGCCCCTGGGCGCGCCGCTCGCTGTTCCGCCACCGGCGCTTCGCCGTGCTGGTCCAGGAATTCTTCCTCGAGCGCATGGCGGATGACCTCGGGCTGCCTTCGCGCTAGGCTCTGGGCCAACCGCCGACTTCACGAGGTAGAGATGGATCGATCCCTGATGCACCCCAGGGGCCTGGCCCGGGTGCCCGACTTCCTGCACCTGACACGCCTCGACCGCCCCATCGGCACCTGGCTGCTGATGTGGCCCACCCTGTGGGCCCTGTGGGTCGCCGCCGAGGGCCTCCCCGGCCGCAAGGTGCTGCTGATCTTCGTGGCCGGGGTCTACCTGATGCGCGCCGCCGGCTGCGTGGTCAACGACTACGCCGACCGCCACTTCGATGGCCACGTCAAGCGCACCCGGAACCGCCCCCTGGCCACCGGGCGGATCAGCGAGGGCGAGGCCCAGGCGCTGTTCCTGATGCTGGTGATGGCCGCCTTCGTGCTGGTCTGGTTCACCAACCTCTTCACGGTGATGCTTTCGGTGGTGGGGGTGGTCCTGGCCTTCATCTACCCCTTCATGAAGCGCTACACCCACCTGCCCCAGGCCTTCCTCGGCGCGGCTTTCTCCTGGGCGATCCCCATGGCCTTCGGTGCCGTGCTGGGCACGTTGCCGCCGGTCGCCTGGCTGCTGTTCGCCGCCAACGTGGCCTGGACCGTGGCCTACGACACCGAGTACGCCATGGTCGACCGCGACGACGACCTGAAGATCGGCATCAAGTCCACCGCCGTGCTGTTCGGCCGCGCCGACCGGCTGATGATCGGCCTGCTGCAGGGCCTGACTCTGGGGCTGCTGGCCTGGGCCGGATGGCTGCTGGCGCTAGGGGGCTTCTTCTGGCTGGGGCTGGCCGCCATGGCGGCGACCTTCGTGCACCAGCAGTTCCTGATCCGCGAGCGGGACCGGGACCGTTGCTTCCAGGCCTTTCTCAACAACCACTGGTCGGGCCTGCTGGTCTTCGCCGGCCTCGCGCTCTCCCTGTGGCCGACGCTGAACGGCGGCTGAGCGAGCGACAGGCCGGACCTGTCACGCTATTGTCATCATGACGTGCTGTCATCGTCATCGATCTGTCATTGACCACGAGGCTCCGGGATGACCGCCAAGACCGTACTGATCGTCGATGATGAGGCGCCGATCCGCGAGATGATCGCGGTGGCGCTGGAGATGGCCGACTATCGCGTCCTCGAGGCGGATAATGCCCAGGAGGCCCACGCCATGGTGGTCGACCACCAGCCCGACCTGGTGCTGCTCGACTGGATGATGCCCGGGACCAGCGGCATCGAGCTGGCCCGTCGCCTGAAGCGCGAGGAGGCCACCGCCGAGCTACCGATCATCATGCTCACCGCCAAGGGCGAGGAGGACAACAAGATCCAGGGACTCGAGGCCGGGGCCGACGACTACATCACCAAGCCCTTCTCGCCGCGGGAGCTGGTGGCGCGCCTCAAGGCGGTGCTGCGCCGCACCACGCCGCGGGGCATCGAGGATCCGGTGGAGATCGCCGGGCTGCTGCTCGACCCGGTCAGCCACCGGGTCAGCGTCGATGGCCACTCGCTGGAGATGGGGCCCACCGAATACCGCCTGCTGCAGTTCTTCATGACCCACCAGGAACGCGCCTACACCCGCGGTCAGCTGCTCGACCAGGTGTGGGGCGGCAATGTCTATGTCGAGGAGCGTACCGTGGACGTGCATATCCGCCGCCTGCGCAAGGCGCTGGGCGAACCCCATCACCAGCTGATCCAGACCGTGCGTGGCACCGGCTACCGGTTCTCCGCCAAGGGCTGACATGGGGCGGCTCTGGCGACGTGAGTTCTGGCGCCTGGCGACCCTGGTCGCCGCCGGGGCCCTGGTCGGCTGGCCCTTCTCCATCCCTACGGCCGGCATCGCCGCCGGCCTGCTACTCTGCCTGACTTTCCACCTGCGCCAGCTGCACGCCCTCTACCAGTGGCTCACCCTGCGCCCCCAGGAGGAGCCCCCCGCCAGCAGCGGCCTGTGGGGCGAGCTGTTCGACCGCCTCTACCGCTACCAGAAGAGCCAGCGCCTCACCCAGCAGCGGTTGCGGGCCACCTTGCAGCGCATCCAGGAGTCCTCCGAGGCGATGCGCGACAGCGTGGTGATGCTCGACCGCCACGGCGACCTGGAGTGGTGGAACAGCGCCGCCGAACGCATGCTGGGCCTCAAGCCCCAGCTCGACCGCGGCCAGCACATCACCAACCTGCTGCGTGACCCGCGCTTCGTCGACTACTTCCATGGCCGCGACTATCGCGAGCCGCTGACCCTGCCCTCGCCCATCGACGAGACGCTGATCCTGCAGTTCCAGATCACCCTCTACGGCGACGACGAGCGCCTGGTGATGGCCCGGGACATCACCCGACTGCATCGCCTGGAGCAGATGCGCCGGGACTTCGTGGCCAACGTTTCCCACGAGCTGAGGACCCCGCTGACCGTGCTCGCCGGCTACCTGGAGACCTATGGCGACATGGCCGGCCAGCTGCCGCCGCGACTGGGCCGCGGCCTGTCGCAGATGAAGGCCCAGACCGACCGCATGCAGAACCTGGTCAACGACCTGCTGCTGCTGTCACGGCTGGAGATCGACCAGGGCGGGCGCGATGACACCCCGCTGGCGATGGGCGAGCTGCTTGCGGCCGTGCAGAGCGACGCCGCGGCGCTCTCCGATGCTCGCCAGACCATCGGGGTGGAGGTCGAGGAGTCTCGTGCGCTGCTCGGCAACGAGCAGGAGATCCGCAGTGCGCTCTCCAACCTGGCCTTCAATGCCGTGCGCTATGCCGGGGAGGGGCGCCATATCGTGCTGCGCTGGCGCTCCCATGGCGAGGGCGCCTGCCTGGAGGTGGAGGACGACGGCGAGGGCATCGACCCGGTGCACCTGCCGCGCCTCACCGAGCGCTTCTACCGGGTCGACAAGGGGCGCAGCACCGCCACCGGCGGCACCGGCCTGGGGCTGGCCATCGTCAAGCACGTGCTGCTGCGCCACGACGCCCGGCTGGAGATCGACTCCCGCCCCGGGCGCGGCGCCACCTTCCGCTGCGTGTTCCCCGCCGAGCGCCTGCGCGACACGACCGAGAACGCTCAGCGCGCCTGAGGCGGACCGCCCTGCGCCGTGTCGGCCTCGAGGCCGCGGTAATGGCGCTCCCACATCAGCACCGCGGCGGCCACGGCGCCGGGTAGCAGCAAGAGGTTGGCCAGCGGAATCCAGGTGATCAGGGTCACCCAGCCGCCGTAGGTGAGGGTGGGCCACCAGCGGGCCTTCAGCCGGCGACGCATGTCGCGGAAGCCGACCTTGTTGTTGTCCATGGGGTAATCGAGGTAGGTGATCGCCATCATCCAGGCCGAGAAGGCCGCCCACAGCAGCGGCGCGATCAGGTTGACCACCGGGATCCAGCTGAGCACGAAGAGCAGGGCCATGCGCGGCAGGATGTAGCCCAGCTTGACGAGCTCGCGTCCCAGGGCGTCCACGGCGGTTTTCGCCAGCCCGCGGTCGTCCAGCGGCGGCCGCCCGGTCGCCTCCGCCTCCACCCGGGCGGCCAGGAAGCCGTAGAAGGGCGCGGCGATCAGGTGGGTCACCAGGGTGAAGGTGAAGAACACGATCAGCACCAGGCTGACCACGAAGAGCGGCCAGATCAGCCAGGAGAGCCAGTCCAGCCAGCCGGGAACCATGGCCATCCAGCCGTCCAGCCAGCCGCCGAAGTGGCCCAGCACGTACCAGAGCATGCCAGCGTAGACCAGCAGGTTGACGACTATCGGCAGGAACACATAGCGCCGCAGGCCGCGGGAGTAGACCAGGCGGGTCCCGCGGGTCAGCGCCGTCAAGGCATCGAGCATCTCAACGTCTCTTGCTATCGCAGTAACAGGCATCGTTCGGGGCTGATCCGACGACAGCTCCCGAAGTGTCGGACCATCGAGGAGGCGCTGTAAACCCTTCCATGGGCGCTACCGACGCCATCCCTGGCGTAGGACCTCCTCTTCGAGCTGTCCCCGGCGCCCCTTACCTAGGGGCGGCGGCCTGGGTCATTGAGGGTCAATCGCGGGGTGCGGTCAACCCTTGCCCTCGAGCATATCCTTGTCGAGATCCTCGGGGTCGGTGTGGCGGATATCAAGCCCCTTCACCAGGTAGACCACGTATTCGGCCAGGTTGTTGGCGTGGTCACCGATGCGCTCCAGGGCCCGCAGGATCCACATCACGCTGAGGACCGATGAGATCGAGCGGGCATCCTCCATCATGAAGGTCATCAACGAGCGCATGGCACTCTTGTACTCGTTGTCCACCTCCTCGTCCTCGTGGACCAGCTTGAGCGCCAGCTCGGTGTCGAGGCGGGCGAAGGAGGTCAGGGCATCGCGCACCATACGCCGCACGTGCTCGCTGATCATGCGCACCTCGACGAAGCCACGGTTGCCGTTGTCGGCGTCGATCAGATCGATGGCGTTGCGGGCGATCTTGCTCGCCTCGTCGCCGATGCGTTCCAGGTCGGACGCGGCGCGAATCACCGCCAGCACCAGGCGCAGGTCGGAGGCGGTCGGCTGGCGCCGCGCCAGCACCTGGGTGCACTCCTCGTCGATCTTGATCTGCATGTCGTTGACCGCGCGGTCGTTGGCGACCACCCGCTGGCCGAGTTCGGAGTCGCTCTCGAGCAAGGCGGCCACGGCGTCCTGGACCTGCTTCTCGACCAGGCCACCCATGGCCATCAGGTGAGTCTTGAGTTCCTCGAGCTCCTGGTTGAACTGCCGGGAGATATGCTGGCTGTGGATGTCGCTGGTAATGTCCATGGGACCTCTCCTTGGGGCCGGCCGTCAGGCCATGCGCCCGGTGATGTAGTTCTCGGTACGCCGCAGGCGCGGATTGGTGAACAGGGTGTCGGTGGGGCCATATTCCACCAGTTCGCCGTCCTGCAGGAAGGCGGTGTAGTCGGAGACCCGCGCCGCCTGCTGCATGTTGTGGGTGACCAGCACCAGGGTCAGGTGCGACTTCAGGTTGCGGATCAGCTCCTCGATCTTCAGCGTGGAGATGGGATCGAGCGCCGAGGCCGGCTCGTCGAGCAGCAGCACCTCGGGGCCCACCGCCAGGGTGCGGGCGATCACCAGGCGCTGCTGCTGGCCCCCGGAGAGCGACCAGGCCGAGGCACGCAGGCGGTCCTTCACCTCGTCCCACAGCGCCGCCGAGCGCAGCGCCCACTCGATGATGTCGTCGCGCTTGCGCTTGCTCAGCCCCCCCTGCAGACGCAGGCCGAAGGCCACGTTGTCGTGGATCGACATGGGGAAGGGATTGGGCGCCTGGAACACCATCCCCACCCGCCGACGCAGCTCGGCCACACCCACCTCTGGCGCGTGGATGTCCTGCCCCTCCAGACGGATCTCGCCCTTGCGCACCACCTCGTCATTGAGGTCGTGAAGCCGGTTGAACACCCGCAGCAGGGTCGACTTGCCGCAGCCGGAGGGACCGATAAAGGCCGTCACCCGATGGCGTGGTATGCGCAGCGTCAGGTTGCGCAGCGCCGGCGTGTCCCCGTAGGCAAGACTCAGCTCCCGAATGGCCAGGCTGCTGGCCGCGGGGGAGAAGTCGATGACCGCCGCCGGGTGGGGCGACGGGCGCAGGTCCTGGACGAATGGCATCGAGGCTCCCGGGTGGCGCGACGGTACTGGGCTCATCGACGGCTGAGCGCCCCGTGACGCGTATTGAGATGATGACGCAGAAATATTGCAGTCAGGTTAAGCACCAGGATCACCAGCACCAGCAGCAGCGCCGTGGCATAGACTAGCGGCATCGCCGCCTGGACATCGCCGCCGTGGAAGGCCGCATCGAAGATATGGTAACCGAGGTGCATGAACTTCCTGTCAAGATGCAGGAAGGGAAAGTCGCCGTCCACCGGCACCTGGGGCGCCAGCTTGGCCACGCCCACCAGCATCAGCGGCGCCACCTCGCCGGCGGCGCGCGCCACGGCCAGGATCACCCCGGTGAGCATGGCCGGCGTGGCCATGGGCAGCACCACCCGGGTGAGCATCTCCAGCCGGGTGGCCCCCAGCGCCAGGGCGCCTTCACGCTGCTGGTCGGGGACCCGCGCCAGCCCCTCCTCGGTGGCCACGATCACCACCGGCAGGGTCAGCAGGGCCAGGGTCAGCGAGGCCCACAGCAGCCCGCCGGTGCCGAAGGTCGGCGAGGGCAGGGCCGCGTCGAAGAACCATTCGTCCAGGGTGCCGCCGATGCCGTAGACGAACACCCCGAGGCCGAAGACGCCATAGACGATGGACGGCACCCCGGCGAGGTTGCGCACGGCGATCCGCACCAGCCGCGTCAGCCGGCCCTGGTGGGCCACCTCGTTGAGGTAGATGGCGGCCAGCACCCCGAAGGGCGTCACCAGGATCGACATCAGCATCACCATCAGCACGGTGCCGAAGATCGCCGGCCAGACGCCGCCGGCGGTATTGGCCGCCCGCGGACCCTCCGAGAGGAAGCGCCAGACGCCCTCGCCCCAGGCGGCCAGCTTGTCGAGCGGCGACATGGCGTTGGGCCGCCGCCCCCCTAGTACCTGCGCCAGCGGCACCACCAGTCGCCCGCCGTCGGCGGTCTCCAGGGTCAGCTGGCCGCCCTCCATGGCCGCCTGCAGTTCGCGCAGCCGGGTATTGGCCATGGCCAGCTCGCGGTCCACATCGGCCCCGGCCTCAAGGGCGCGGACCCGCGGCAGGATGACCTCGTCGCGCAGGGTGTCTCGGGCCTGGCGCAGCGCGGCCAGCTCGGCCAGACGGGTCTCGAGGGCCGCCCAGGCGGCCTCGCCCTCGACCCGCTGCCCCGTCGCGCTTTCCAGCGTCGCCAGCCGGCCGATCGCTTCCCCCCAGCGGCGACGCTCCAGCACCACCAGGTCGGGCGGATGGCTGACCGCGGCGATGGCCGACACCGCCACCCAGTCCCAGCGGGTGCCATCCAGGTCGCGGTTGCCGGTCCGGTAGAGCCGTTCACGCCCCGTCCCCTCCGGCAGCGGGACCTCGCGGACCCGCTCGCCGGCAAGCTGTCGGCCATCCTCGAGCACCACCAGGGCGATGGGGGCGGGCCAGAAGTGGCCGAAGCCGCGAATCGCCAGCAGCGAAAGCAACGCCAGCAACGCCAGCAGTGAGAGCGCCACGCTGCCCGCCGCCAGCCAGGCGCCAAGGCCCTCGCCGCGGGGCACTCGTGCCCGTGCGCTGTGAGCCGGCCTCATGCCCCGTTCCCCAGCCGCCGGTAGCGCCGGCGCAGGCGGGTCCGCACTAGCTCGGCCAGGGTATTGACCAGGAAGGTGAAGACGAACAGCAGCAGGGCGGCCAGCAGCAGCAGTCGATAGTGCAGGCCGCCGGGGCCCGCCTCCGGCAACTCGATGGCGATGGTGGCCGCCAGGGAACGCAGCCCGTCCAGGGGGTTCCAGGTCATCAGGGCCGCATTGCCACTGGCCATCAGCACGATCATGGTCTCGCCTACGGCCCGCCCGGCGCCGATCATCACCGCCGAGAAGATCCCGGGGGACGCCGCCGGCAGCACCACCCGCCACAGGGTCTGCCAGCGGGTCGCCCCCAGTGCCTGAGCGCCCTCGGCGAGGCTGCGCGGCACCCCCGAGAGGGCGTCCTCGGCCAGCGCATAGATGCTGGGCATCACCGCAAACCCCATGGCCATGCCGACGATCATGGCATTGCGCACGGCGACGTCGAGCCCCAGGCGCACGTCCAGCCAGTGGCGCAGGTCACCGCCGAACGCCCAGGCCTCGAGCCACGGCGAGAGCGCGTGGGCGGCGGCCAGGACCAGCAGCAGCCAAGGCAGCAGCCACAGACCCGCCCAGCCCAGCGGCATCGCCTGCTGCAGGCGCGGGGGCAGGCGCGACCAGAGGCCGCCGGCGAGCAGCAGCCCGGGCACCAGCAGCACCAGCATGGCCAGGACGTCCGCCAGGTGGCGCTCCACCCAGGGGGCGAGCACCAGACCGGCGACGAAGCCGATCACCACCCCGGGCAACGCCTCCATCAGCTCCAACGTCGGCTTCAGGCGGCTGCGCAGGCGCGGCGCCATGAAGAGTGCCGAATGGGCGGCTGCGCCCAGGGCCAGGGGCACGGCGATCAGCAGGGCCCAGGCCGCCGCCTCCAGGGTGCCCCAGGCCAGCGGCACCAGGCTGACCCGGGCCGCCTCGTCTGCCGCCAGGGTGGCGGTGGGGTCCCAGCGATAGCCGGCCGGGACATCCGCCCCCTCCTGGGGCAACCAGAGGGCCTGCTGGCTGACCGTCTGCGTCCCGCCGGTGGGCCAGAACAGCGGCACCACCTCGATCGCCAGGAAGACGCCGATGGCCAGCAGCGCGGCAAGCACGCCGATGCCGCCCGCGGTGACCAGCACGGTGGCCAGACGATCGCGCCCCTGACGCAGGCGGCGTCGAACGGGAGACGGGGGAAAGGAGTCGGACATGACCGGGCCTGCGCGAAACGGGGGTACTAACGGAATCGTACGACAGTGTGATGACAGCGAGATGACAGCATCAGCGGCCGGTCTCGTCCAGCGCCAGCCCGCGTCGCTGGCGCAGCCGCCTCGCCTCGGGCAGGGCCACGAAACCCAGCTCCTCGACGATCGCCTGCCCGGCCGGCGACAGCACCAGGTCGAGGAAGGCGCGCTCGGCGGCCGGCAGGGACTCGCCAGGGGGCAGGTTGAGGTAGAGGTAGAGGTCGCGGGACAGCGCATAGTCGCCGCGCCGCACCGCCTCGGGGTCGGGGAAGTGGCGCGTCCCCGAGGCATCGCGGCGCGCCAGGGCCTTCACGCCCGGCGTGAGGTGGTTGAGCCCGGCGTAGCCGATGGCCCGCGGGTCTTCTGCCACCGCCGCCACCACCGCGGCCGACCCCGGGTACTCGTTGATCTCGGGACGGAAGTGACCGTCGCACAGCGCGATCCGCCGGAACAGCCCCTGGGTGCCGGACGCCGCATTGCGGCCATGCAGGCGGATGCGCCCCTCGGGCCTGTCGAGCCCCAGCTGTCGCCAGCGCTGGATCCCCTCGCGCGCCCCGCAGCGCCGGGAGTCGGAAAAGATGGCATCCAGCTCGCGACGCCCCAGGCTCTCGAGGGGGTTGTGGCGATGGACCACGACCACCAGGGCGTCCCGGGCCACCGCCAGTTCCCGCGGTGGATAGCCGTGGCGTTCGATGAAGGCCCGCCGCTCGGCCTCGTTCATGGGGCGCGACATGGGCCCCAGCCGGGTGGTACCGGCCACCAGGGCCGGCGGCGCGCTGGCCGACCCGCTGGCCTGCAGCTGCAGGCGGATGCCGGGATGCTGGCGGGTCAGCGCCTCGCCCCAGCGCAGCATCAGTCCCGCCATGGTATCGGAGCCTACGGCGCCCAGGGTCCCGGCGATTTCCTCGGCCCTGGCCGGTGCCTGGGGCAGGCAGAGCACGACCAGCAGCAGCCAGGGGACCAGCCAGCGAGAGAGGACGGCAGACATGACGGCTCCTCGATGAGGGGAGATGAAGGAGGTTCTCGACCGGCGACGGGACATCGTGTCGCAGCGGTGGTGGAGACATGGCCTCGACGTATACCATGGAGCACCGATAAACACCCCACAACAACAACCCGAGTTGCTCAGCCTTCCATGACAGACATCGACGATATCCCCGCTCCCCAGGGTCAATTGACCCTCAAGCTGCTGGCCAGTCGCCAGGATACCAACCTGCACGGCGACATCCCCGGCGGCTGGCTGGTCGCCCGCATGGACGAGGCCGCCGAGGTGGCCGCCGGCCGCGAGGCGCTGGGCCGCACGGCCAACGTCGCCATCGAGGCCATGGACTTCCTCTGCCCGGTGCGGGTGGGCTCGATGGTCAACATCTTCACTCGGGTCAGCGAGATCGGTCGCAGCTCGATCAAGATCGACGTGGAAGTGTGGATCCGTGCCCCCCATGAACGCGATCCCGACGAGTTGCACAAGGTCACCGAGGCCCGCTTCGTGATGGTCGCCCTGGACGACAACGGGCGGATCCGTGCCGTCCGCCAGGGCGACTGACGCCGCCGTCGAGCGGCATCTCCCGCCGGAGCGAGAATGGGCGCCGCAGGGGCGCCCATGGCAGGGTGGCGAGTGAGGCCTGGCCTCAGGCGCCGACCTTCTCCCGGGTCTTCAGGTAGGCGAACTCGCCCACGTCGGTGAAGCGCTGCACCTTCTGCTGGAAGGCGGTGTAGGAGTCGTAGACCTTCCGCGACTCCTCGTCGGCTTCCACCTGCTTCTGGAGCACCTCCCGGGAGGAGGCATAAAGCGCTTCCAGCACCTCATCCGGGAAGGTGCGCAGCTCCACGCCGTGCTCGCTGACCAGGGTATCGAGCGCCTCGGCGTTGCGCACCGCGAACTCGCTGATCATCGCCAGGTTGGAGGCCATGGCTGCCTCGCTGACCACCGCCTTGAGGTCGTCGGGCAGGGCGTTCCAGGCCTCCAGGTTGACCGTGCCCTCGATGATGGCGCTGGGCTCGTTCCAGGCCGAGGTGTAGTAGTACTTGGCCACCTGGTGCAGGCCGAAGGCCAGGTCGTTGTAGGGCCCGACCCAGTCGGCGGCATCCAGCACCCCGGTCTGCAGTGAGGTGAAGATCTCAGACCCCGGGATGTTCACGGTGGTCACGCCGATGCCGTTCATGGCCTCGCCGGCCAGCCCCGGCAGGCGCAGCTTGAGCCCCTGCATGTCCTCCAGCGAGTTGATCTCCTTCTTGAACCAGCCGGCCATCTGGGTGCCAGTGTTGCCCACCGGAAAGGGCTTGAGGTTGTGCTTGGCGTACACCTCATCCCACAGCGCCTGACCGCCGCCATGGTAGAGCCAGGCGTTGGTCTCGGTGGTGGTCATGCCAAAGGGCACGGCGGTGAAGAACTGAGAGGCCAGGGTCTTGCCGCGCCAGTAGTAGGAGGCGGAGTGGCCCATCTGGGCGGTGCCCTCGCCCACCGCGTCGAACACCTCCATGGCCGGCACCAGCTCGCCCGCGCCGTGCACGCGGACCTTCATGCGGCCACCGGAGAGGCGCTCGATGCGCGCGGCGAAGTCGTTGGCCCCGGTGCCCAACGCCGGGAAGTTCTTGGGCCAGGAGGTCACCATGTCCCAGGTGATGGTCTGCTGGGCGCTGGCCGTGGAGATGAAGGGGGTGGCGGCGCCAGCGGCGGCACCAGCGCCAAAGGTCTTGAGGCTGTTCTTGAGAAAGAGGCGACGTTGCATGCGAGCGTGACTCCAGGAGGATTATTGTTCCCGCAGTGCCTGCGGGCTGAGGCGTGTCCGCTCACGAGTATGCGTCAAGGCCGAATTGCCCGGCAAGCGACTGCACCTGACGTCAACGTCAACGAAAATCAGAGCGGCGTCAGTTTGGCGAACCCCAGCACCAGCCACTTGTCGCCCTCGCCCTCGAAGCTGACCTGGACCCTGGCACGCTCGCCCTCCCCCTCGGCGTTGAGGATCACCCCCTCGCCGAACACCGGATGGCTGACCCGCTGGCCCAGCGAGAGCGACGGCAGTTCATCGCCCCCGTCGACAGAGGTCTGCCGCGAGAGCCCCACGGCCGGGCGGGCGGTCACCGGCCGCGAGATCTGGCCGCGCAGCCGTACTTCCTCGAGATACTCCTCGGGCAGTTCGCGCAGGAAGCGCGAGGCGCGCTGGAAGGTCTCCTTGCCGTGCAGGCGACGCAGCTCGGCATGGGTCAGGTAGAGCTTGCGCATGGCACGGGTCAGGCCCACGTAGCAGAGTCGCCGCTCCTCCTCCAGGCGCCCCGGCTCCTCCATGGACATCTTGTGCGGAAACAGGCCCTCCTCGACCCCGGCGATGAACACCACCGGGAACTCCAGGCCCTTGGCCGAGTGCAGGGTCATCAGCTGCACGCAGTCCTCGAACTCGTCGGCCTCGTGGTCGCCGGCGTTCAGCGCCGCCTCGGAGAGGAAGGCCTCCAGGGCCGCGGCCCCCTCGCCGGCCTCGGGGGGCTCGAAGCTCTCGCCCTGGGTAAACGCCTTGGCGGCGGTGACCAGCTCCTCGAGGTTCTCGACCCGGGCCTGCCCCTTTTCGCCCTTCTCGCTGCGATGGTGCTCGACCAGGCCGCTGCGCTCGATCACGTGATCGATGATCTCGTGGAGCGCCAGGCCGGCGGTGTCGTTGTCGAGGCGCTCGATCAGCTCGGCGAAGGCGCGCACCGCCGTGGCGGCCCGCCCCTTGAGCGAGGCATCCAGCAGGCTGTCATGCAGCGCCTGCCACAGCGACACCTCGCTCTGCCGGGCGCGGCTGCGCAGCACCTCCACGGTGCGGGTGCCGATGCCCCGGGCCGGGACGTTGATCACCCGCTCCAGGGAGGCGTCGTCGTCACGGTTGAGCAGCAGCCGCAGGTAGGCCAGGGCGTTCTTGATCTCCAGGCGCTCGTAGAAGCGCTGGCCGCCGTAGATGCGGTAGGGCACGCCCTGGCGGATCAGCGTCTCCTCCAGCACCCGGGACTGGGCATTGGAACGGTAGAGGATGGCGATCTCGCGCCGGTTGAAGCCCTCCTCGACCTTCTCGCGGATGGTGTCGACGATGAAGCGCGCCTCGTCCAGATCGTTGAAACCCGAGTAGACGGAGATCGGCTCGCCCCTGGCGCCCTCGGTCCACAGCTCCTTGCCCATGCGTTCGCTGTTGTGGCGGATCAGGGCATTGGCGGCCTCGAGGATGGCGCTGGTGGAGCGGTAGTTCTGCTCCAGTCGCACCGTCTTGGTGCCGGGGAACTCCTGCTCGAAGCGCCGGATGTTCTCGATGCGTGCCCCGCGCCAGCCGTAGATCGACTGGTCGTCGTCGCCCACCACGGTCATCGGGGTCTGCATGCCGGTGAGCAGCTTGAGCCAGGCGTACTGCAGGGTATTGGTGTCCTGGAACTCGTCGACCAGTACATGGCCGAAGCGCGCCTGGTAGTGGGCCAGCAGCGCCGGGTTGTCCCGCAACAGCTCGAGGCTTCGAAGCAAGAGCTCGCCGAAGTCCACCAGGCCGCCACGCTCACAGGTCAGCTGATAGCGCTCGTAGAGCTCGACCATCTGGGCCAGGTAGGCATCGCCATGGGCATCGACCTGGTGGGGGCGTAGCCCCTCCTCCTTGCAGCCGGAGATGAACGACTGCACCTGGCGCGGCGGGAAACGCTCGTCGTCGATGCGGTGGTCCTTGAGCAGCCGCTTGACCAGCCGCAGCTGGTCGTCGCTGTCGATGATCTGGAAGTGCTGGGGCAGCCGGGCATCCTGCCAGTGGGTGCGCAGCAGGCGATGGGCAATGGAGTGGAAGGTGCCCACCCAGACATTGCGCAACGAGATGCCCAGCAGCGCCTCCAGGCGGGTGCGCATCTCGCGGGCCGCCTTGTTGGTGAAGGTCACGGCGAGCACGGCGTAGGGCGAGAGCCCCTCGGCCTGCATCAGCCAGGCGATGCGATGCACCAGCACCCGGGTCTTGCCGGACCCGGCCCCGGCCAGCACCAGCATGTTGCCCTGGGGCGCACTGACGGCCTCGCGCTGGGCCGGGTTCATGTGATCGAGAATCGCCGTGACGTCGTCCATGGGGAAGGCATCGCTGCTCGGAAAATGGGCGAACAGCTTATCATATGCCCCCGCCTCGGCGCGGGAAGCCGTAAGCCGTAAGCCGTAAGCCGTAAGCCGTAAGCCGTAAGCCGTAAGCTGGGACTCTACCCAAGTTCACCAGCGGCAACGATTTTTACTTATAGCTTACAGCTTGAAGCTTATGGCTTCGGTTCGGGGAAGCGCAGCGGGTTGAGGCTCTTCTTCACTTCGCGAAGCTGCTCGGCGAGTTTCGGGCCGCGGGTCTTGGCCACGCCCACCGCCAGCACATCGACCAGCACCAGGTGGGCGATGCGCGAGCTCATCGGCGTATAGATCTCGGTGTCTTCGTGGACATCGATGTAGAGCGGCAGCGTGACCTCCTCGGCCAGCGGCGAACCGCTGGGGCAGAGCCCGATCACCGTGGCGCCAGACTCGCGGGCCAGGCGCACGCTGGCCACCAGCGCCCGGGTGCGGCCGGTCTGGGAGATCGCCACCACCACATCGCCCTCCTTCAGGGTCACCGCCGACATGTTCTGCATGTGCGGGTCGGTGTAGGCCGCGGTGGATATCTGCAGGCGGAAAAACTTGTGCTGGGCATCGGCGGCCACGGCCCCGGAGGCACCGAAGCCGTAGAACTCCACCCGGTTGGCCATCGCCAGTGCATTGATGGCCTGGCTCAGGGCCTCGTTGTCGAGACGGTCGCGCACCGAGAGCAGGGTACCCACGGTGGAATCGAAGATGCTCTGGGAGAATTCCGCCACCGAGTCGCTGTCGTTCATCGAGAACTGGGCGAACTGGCTACCCGAGGCCAGCATCTGCGCCAGCTGGAGCTTGAAGTCCTGGAAACCGTTGCATCCCAGGGCGCGGCAGAAGCGCACCACGGTGGGCTCGCTGACCTTGGCCTCGGTCGCCAGGTCGACGATGCGCATGTGGATCACTTCCTCGGGCTGGCGCAGCACGAAGCGCGCGACCTTCTGCTCGGAGCGGCGGAAGTGCTCCATACGACGTCTCATCTCATCGAACAGGGCGCGGCTCACGCGGGACTCCTTGCGGACTTGCCTTCCCGCCACGAGGGCGAGGCAGCGGAAAGATGGGCGGATTCATGCTTACAGTATGCCCCAAGCCGGCGGACGATGCGCACTTCCATCCGGTGCCCGCGCATCGGTGCCCGCGCGCGGCCGGGCGCCATGTCAGCCGGCGAGCGTTGGCACAGCGTTGTGCGTTCGCCGCAGGCGCCGTCATCATTCTGTCAAGTGGGGTATAGTAAGAAGTGCAGTATCGCGAGTCTTTTAGGAGAGTCGATCATGCGCAATGTCGAACGGTTATCCTCCCTCAAGAGTGAGCTTCTCGACATCTTCATGAGCATGGAAGTCGTCGAACACGAGCAACGTTCACGCACCGCCGCCCAGCGCAACCTGCGTGCCCGGCGCGGCATCGAACTGCACAAGGAATTCAAGCGACTGACCCGGGACATCGCCCCACTTCCCGACGAGGAACTGGCAGACGAGGAACTGGCGGAAGACGAGATGCACTGACGACGCATCACGCAACGAGCCCCGCCGGGGCGGGGCTCGTCGGGGGCTCGCTGCGCCGGAGCGTCCGGCGCACCCGGCTCAGAGGCTCGAGACGAAGACCAGGATCACGCCGGCCGGGGCCACGAAGCGTGACACCACGGTCCACAGCGTCGCCTGCCCGCCGGAGAGGTTCAGCTCGGCCGCCACGCTGGCGCGGTCGAGCCGCCAGGCCACGAACAGGATGGCTCCCAGGCCGGTCAGCGGCAGCAGGAACTTGCTGGTCAGGGTGTCCAGGAAGTCGAAGATGTTCAGGCCCGCAATCGACAGCTCGCTCCAGACGTTGAACGACATCAGCGCCGCGATGCCCAGCGCCCAGACCGCCACGCCGCCGACCAGGGTGGCGGACACGCGTGAGAGCGGAGTGCGCTCCTCCATCAGTTCCACCACCGGCTCCAGCAGCGAGATCGCCGACGTCAGCGCGGCGAAGGTCAGCAGCAGGAAGAACATCAGGCCGAGAATCATGCCACCGGTCATGTTGCCGAAGGCCAGCGGCAGGGTGACGAAGATCAGGCCGGGCCCCTCGCCCGGGCTCAGGCCATTGGCGAAGACAATGGGGAAGATGGCCAGGCCCGCCAGCAGGGCGATGGTGGTATCCAGGATGATCACCGTCCGGGCCGTTCCGATCAAGTTGACGTCCTCGCCCAGGTAGGAGCCGTAGGCCATCATGATGCCCATGCCCAGCGACAGGGTGAAGAAGGCCTGTCCCATGGCCGCCAGCACCACCTCGCCGGTGACCGCGCCCCAGTCGGGGCTGAACATGAAGGCCAGCGCCTCGCCGAAATGGCCGGTGGTCATGCCATAGCCCACCAGCACCAGCATCAGCATCAGCACCACCAGTGCCGGCATCAGGGTGCGCACGGCGCCCTCAAGGCCCTTGGTAACGCCGCGGGCGACGATGAAGATCACCAGCGCCATGAAGGCGGTATGCCATAGGGTCAGCGCCACCGGATTGCCCAGCAGGCCGGTGAAGATCTCGCTGACGCCATCCGCATCCTGACCGGTGAAGGCGCCGGTCACCGAACCAAGGGTATAGGAGAGCGACCAGCCACCGATGACGCTGTAGAAGGAGAGAATCAGGAAGGCGGCCAGCACCCCGGTGGCCCCGACCAGCGCCCAGGCGGGCAGTCGGCCATTCCTGCGGGCCAGGACGACCATGGAATTGATCGGGTTCTCCTGGCCACGGCGGCCGATCAGCCATTCCGCTACCAGGATCGGCAGGCCCACCAGGGCCACACAGGCCAGGTAGATGAGCACGAAGGCCGCGCCTCCGCTGTCACCCACCATGTAGGAAAACCGCCAGATATTGCCTAGCCCCACCGCCGAACCGGTGGCAGCCAGGATGAAGGCCATCTTCGATGACCACTGTGCGTGGGAGAGTTTCGACATGTTTCACCCTGAGAGTACGTGTCGCCAACGGCCGATCTGGCGCGATGACGGCTTGTGCTTGTCATTGCCACGTCCAGGGCGCCATGGTTCACACGACGCCGTCCAGAGCATGACAGGATCCAGGCAGGATCGCTGCCGTGTCGCACCTCGCGCGTTCCAGGCCGGTGCGGCAAGGAGCGGGAGAGGACCGGGTGCCAGATATTCGCAAGATCCACGCGGATTATGCGCAGGATCCAGTCAATATCCATGATATTGGCACGCCGAACCGTAAAACTATCCGATCAAACGCTCGATGACCAGCCATGGCGGGGAGATTCTCGCCCCGACTTTGGACGTAGGGCGATGGTCTGAAGCTCTGTCAGAAAAGCCTCGCCTGGCGCTCGCCTTCGAAGGCCTCGAGGGGAGAAAGTAAACAGTGTTCACAAAGCCGGGAAGACAGGCGATACGCCAGTTTCAACGCTCCGCGAACGTCCGGGGTATGCACCATCCGGTAAGAGGTTTTCCCCTGATTTATCCACAGGATGAGGCGTTCAATCAAGGGGGTGAAACAGCGCTCGTTGATCTCGTGATTGACATGCTCGATAAAACGCACCAGTGGGCAGCCTCCCGTGGAAAGCACGTGTAATGGGGCTCTCGGCTTTTCGGCCTCGTCATGCAGGAGCCCCGAGAGGGCCTACGGCGAGGTGGCGAAGAGCGGTCTCACGTCGAGCGTCGCGCGGTTCGCGCCGTAAGTTATCAACATTCGGTTGAGGGCCTTCTCGGCTCGTCCCTTGTGGAAGAATTCCCGGGACAGCTGAACCATCATCGGGCCGAGCCGTGCATCCAGCGGCCTCACTCCACGGTGACGGACTTGGCCAGGTTGCGCGGCTGGTCCACGTCGGTGCCCTTGAGCACCGCCACGTGGTAGCTGAGCAGCTGCAGCGGCACGGTAAAGAGGATCGGCGCCAGCGCCTCGTGCACATGGGGCAGGCGCAGCACGTGCACGTGCTCCTCCTCGTTCAGCCCCACCTGCTCGTCGGCGAAGACGAAGAGCTCGCCGCCACGGGCGCGGACCTCCTGGAGGTTGGACTTGAGCTTGTCGAGTAACTCGTCATTGGGCGCCACGGAGATCACCGGCATCTCGCTGTCGACCAGCGCCAGCGGACCGTGCTTGAGCTCGCCCGCCGGGTAGGCCTCGGCATGAATGTAGGAGATCTCCTTGAGCTTGAGCGCGCCCTCCAGGGCGATGGGGAAGTGGGCGCCGCGGCCCAGAAAGAGCGCATGGTGCTTCTCGGCGAAGGCCATGGAGAGCCGCTCGATGGCCGGATCCAGCTCGAGCACCCGGGCCACCAGGCCGGGCAGGCCACGCAGTGCCGTCACCAGGTCGGCCTGGACGCGCTCGTCGAGCCCCTTCGCCCGGCCCAGTGCCAGGGTCAGCAGCATCAGGGCGGTGAGCTGGGTGGTGAAGGCCTTGGTGGAGGCCACGCCGATCTCGGGCCCGGCCTGGGTCATCAGGGTCAGGTCCGACTCGCGCACCAGCGAGCTGCCCGGCACGTTGCAGATCGCCAGGCTGGCCAGATAGCCGCGCTCTCGGGCGAAGCGCAGTGCCGCCAGGGTATCGGCGGTCTCGCCGGACTGGGAGAGGGTCACGAAGAGGGTCCCCTCGGGTACCACCACCTGGCGATAGCGATACTCCGAGGCGACCTCCACCTGCACCGGCACCCCGGCATAGCGCTCCAGCCAGTAGCGGGCCACCATGCCGGCATGGTAGCTGGTGCCGCAGGCGACGATATGGATCTGCTTCGCCTGGTGGAAGAGTGCCTCGGCCTCGGGGCCGAAGCTCTCGATCAGCGCCGAACGCTCGCCCAGGCGCCCCTCTAGGGCGGCCGCGATCACCATCGGCTGCTCGTGGATCTCCTTGAGCATGAAGTGGCGATAGTCGCCCTTGCTGGCCGCCCCGTCGCCATGCTCGAAGGTCTGGACCTCACGCTCGACCGGCATGCCCCGGGCATCGAACACCTCGATGCGACCGCCGGCGGAGAGGCGCACCGCATCGCCCTCCTGGAGGTAGATGAAGCGGTCGGTGACCTGCAGCAGGGCCAGGGGGTCGGAGGCCAGGAAGGCCTCGTCGATGCCCACCCCCACCACCAGCGGGCTGCCCTTGCGGGCGCCGATGACGACGTCGGGTTCCTCGGCATGGATCACCCCCAGCGCATAGGCGCCGTCCAGCCGGGCCAGTACCCGCCGAACGGCGGTGAGCAGGTCACCGGCCTGGCGGCTCTCGCGCTCCAGCAGGTGGGCGATCACCTCGGTGTCGGTCTCGGAGGTGAAAGCGTAGCCCTCGGCCGCGAGCTCGCGCCGCAGCGCCTCATGGTTCTCGATGATGCCGTTGTGCACCACCGCCAGCCGCTCGCCGGACTGGTGGGGATGGGCATTCGCCTCGCTGGGGCGGCCATGGGTCGCCCAGCGGGTATGGGCGATCCCGCTGCGTCCCGGCAGCGGCTCGGCGACCAGGCGCGCCTCCAGGGCCGCCACCTTGCCCAGGGCGCGCCGCCGCTGCAGGCGGCCCTCCGGGGCGAGCACCGCCATGCCGGCGGAGTCATAGCCGCGGTATTCCAGGCGCTTGAGCCCCTCCAGCAGGATGCCCTGGACGTTGCGTTCGGCAACGGCACCGACGATTCCACACATATGACCTCTCCTCAGGGTTCCTGGCGCTTGGTCGGCCGCGGCCAGTCGGCCTTGCTGACCTGGCGGCCCCGGGAGACGGCCAGGGCGTTGTCGGCGACATCCTTGCTGATGGTCGAGCCGGCACCCACGGTGGCGCCACGGCCGACGCTGACCGGCGCCACCAGCGCCGTGTTGGAGCCGATGAAGGCCTCGTCGCCGATCTCGGTGCGGTGCTTGTTGACGCCGTCGTAGTTGCAGGTGATGGTTCCGGCGCCGACGTTGACATCGTGCCCCAGCCGGGCGTCGCCCACATAGCTCAGGTGGTTGATCTTGCTGCCCTCGCCCACCTCGACGTTCTTGGTCTCGACGAAGTTGCCGACCTTGGCTCCCACCGCCAGCCGCGAGCCGGGCCGCAGCCGGGCGAAGGGGCCGATGCGATTGCGGCCGGCCACCACCGCCCCGTCGAGGACGCTGTGGGGCTCGATCACGCTCTCGGCGCCGACATGGCTGTCGCGGATCACGCAGTGGGGCCCGATGCGCACCCCCTCGCCCAGCTCCACCTCGCCCTCGAAGACGCAGCCCACGTCGATCTCCACGTCATGGCCGCAGGTCAGGCGGCCGCGCACGTCGAGGCGCGACGGGTCGGCGAGGGCCACCCCTTGCTCCATCAGTCGCTCGGCGATGTCGTGCTGGTGGGTGCGCTCCAGGCGGGCCATCTGGGCACGGTTGTTGACGCCCTCGACCTCCAGCGGTCGCGCCGGCTGGGCGGTGGCGATGCTCACGCCCTCGGCGGCGGCCATGGCGATGATATCGGTCAGGTAGTACTCGCCCTGGGCATTGTCGGCGGAGAGACGCGGCAGCCAGCGCCGCAGCTGGGCGGCGGTCATGGCCATGATGCCGGTATTGCACTCGCGCACGGCCCGCTCGGTCTCGGAGGCATCCTTGTGCTCGACGATGGCCACCACCTCACCGGCGGCGTTGCGCAGGATGCGCCCGTAGCCCGCGGGGTCCTCCAGGGTCACGGTGAGCAGGCCCAGGTGCCGCTCGTCGACGTGGGCCAGCAGCTCGACCAGGGTCTCGCGGCGGATCAGCGGCACGTCGCCGTAGAGCACCAGCACCCGGCCCTCGCCGAGCGCCTCCAGGGTCTGGGCCACGGCATGGCCGGTGCCCTTCTGCTCGGCCTGCAGGGCGAAGTGCACCCGGCAGTCGGCCAGTGCCTCGCGGACCTGCTCGGCCCCGTGGCCCACCACCACATGGGTGCGCTCGGCCTCGAGCCCCCGGGCGGTGTCGATCACGTGACGCACCATCGGCTTGCCGGCCAGCCGGTGCAGCACCTTGGGCCGGGTCGAGCGCATGCGGGTTCCCTGCCCCGCTGCCAGTATCACCACGTCGAGCGTCATCATGACTCCTTGTGCTGGTTCATCTCATCCCACCTATTCTAGGGGGCGTCCGACCTCCGCCGCCATGCCGGCCTTCGGGCCCTCGACCACCGTCACGCCCAGCTCGTCGAGGGTCGTGCGGCCGAATCGCTCGGCGAAGGCCGGGCTCGCCAGGCTCGTCCATCCCTCCCCCTGGCGCGCCAGCATCAGCACCTGGAGCCCCCGTTCCCGGGCCATCGCCATGCCTGCCTCCTCGCCCAGCACCAGCAGCGCGGTCGCCCAGGCATCGGCCCAGGCGTCGGAGGGGTGGACAACGCTCACCGAGGCCAGGCGATGCTCGATGGGGCGACCGGTGCGGGGATCCAGGGTGTGGGAATAGCGCTGACCGTCCTCCTCGAAGTAGTTGCGATAGTCACCGGAGGTCGCCACCGCGATGTCCTCCAACGGCAGCACATGCTGGGCCTCCTGGGGGCCATCCCGGGGGACCTCGACGCCGATGCGCCAGGGTGCGGACTCGGCGTCGCGATGGCCGCGCACCCTGACCTCGCCCCCCAGATTGACCAGGTAGTCCTCGAGACCCTGACCATCGAGATAGGCCGCCACCCGGTCGGTGGCATGGCCCTTGGCGACCCCGGAGAGATCGACGAAGACATCGCGCAGGCGGCGAGCCTGCAAGGCCTGCTCGTCGATCTCCAGGCTGCCGGGGCCTATCTCGGCCAGTCGTTTGGCCAGGGTAGCCTCGTCCGGTACCTCGCGGGGGCGTGCCTCGGGGCCGAAGCTCCACAGGTTGACCAGCCCGCCGATGGTCATGTCGAAGGCCCCACCGCTGGCCTCCGACACGGCCTGGCCGATGGCCATCACCTCGATCAGGTTATCGGAGAGGGGTTGCCATTCACCCAGTGGCGCCTGATTGAACAGTACCAGCTCGGAATCCTTGCGCCAGGTCGACATGGCGGCATCCACCGACTCGAGCTCGGCCAGGATGCCTGTCTCCAGTGCGTCGAGCTCCCGCTGGGTCAACGGATCGGCGATGGTCACCTGGTAGAAGGTGCCGAAGGTCTCTCCCTCCAGGGTCACCGGCGAGTCCAGCGGCCGGTCGCGTTCGGAGCAGGCTACCAGCGGAATGCACAGCAGCAGCAGCCACAACAGACGTCTCACGCTCATGGGGGAGAACCTCCGAATAGCCAGATCAGGGCCACACCCAGCACCAGGCGGTAGACCACGAAGGGCTGCATGCCGATGCGCTTGATGAAGACCAGGAAGAAGTGGATGCAGAGATAGGCACTGACGCCGGAGAGCAGCGCCCCCATGATCAGGGCGCCCCAGTCCACCGGTCCGGGGGCGCCGGCGAGCCCGACGATCTCCAGGCCACCGGCCAGCACGATCACCGGGATCGACAGCAGGAAGGAGAAGCGTGCCGCCCCCTCCCGATTCAGGCCCAGCAGCAGCCCCGCGGTCATGGTGATGCCGGAACGGGAGGTGCCGGGGATCAGCGCCAGGGCCTGGGCCAGACCGATCCAGAGGGCGTCCTGCCAGCTCAGGTGGTACTCGTTTCGCGAGCCGCGGCGTCGCCAGTCGGCATAGGCGAGCAACAGGCCGAAGACGATCAGGCCGCCGGCGATGACCAGCGGCGAGCGCATGACGACCTCGATGGTGTCCTGGAAGGCCAGCCCCGCGAGCCCCACCGGGATGGTGGCCAGGATCACCCACCAGGCGAGTCGCGCCTCCTCATCGGTGCCGCGCCCCGCCACGCTGCGGCACCAGCTGGTGGTCATGCCGACCAGCTCATGGCGGAAGTAGAGCACCACCGCGCTCAGGCTGCCGATGTGCAGGGCGACATCGAAGGCCAGGCCCTGGTCGCTCCAGTCGGTGAAGATCGGCACCAGGATCAGGTGGGCGGAGCTGGAGATCGGCAGGAACTCGGTCAAGCCCTGAACGATCGAGAGGACAACGATCTGTAGCCAGTCCATGAAACGGTCCATGTGGGTGGAAGGCGCCGACATCTCGACGGAAGCAGAGGATACACATCCGCGGCCCGGCTGTCCGCCGTCGCCGGATCAGACGCCCGACAGCATGGCGGTGGCGAAGCCGAAGTAGATCACTACCCCCGAGGCATCGATCACGGTGGTCACCAGCGGCGCCGAGGCGGTGGCCGGGTCCCAGCCCAGGCGGTCGAGCACGAAGGGCAGGCACATGCCCAGCAGGCTGCCGAACAGCACAATGCAGATCATGCTCACCGCCACCACCATTGCCACCGCCTCGCCGCCGCGCATCACCCCGATGGGCGCCACGGCCAGCGCCATGGTCAGCCCCAGTGACCCGGCCACCAACAGCTCGCGGCCCAGCAGCTTGCCCCAGTCCTTGACGCCCACGTCGCCGGTGGCCATGCCGCGCACCATCAGCGTGGCGGCCTGGGCGCCGGCGTTGCCGCCGCTGCCGATCAGCAGCGGCAGGAAGAACACCAGGGCCACCTGGGCGGCGATGGTCTCCTCGAAGTAGGCGATGCCGGCCCCGGAGAAGAGATTGCCGAACACCAGCAGCACCAGCCAGGTGACCCGCTTACGGTAGAGACTCCACAGCGGCACCCGGCTGACCCCGTCCTCCAGCGCGCCGATGGACATCCCCTTGTGGATATCCTCGGTGGCCTCGGACTCGACCACGTCCATGGCGTCGTCATGGGTGACGATGCCCACCAGGCGTCGTTCGGCGTCGACCACCGGCAGGGCCAGCAGGTCGTAGCGGGCGACGGTCCGCGCCACCTCCTCCTGGGCCTCGTCCACGCTGGCGCTGATCACGTCCTTGATCATCAGGTCGTCGATCAGGGCCCCGGGGCGCGACACCATCAGTTGGCGCAGCGACAGGGTGCCGGCCAGGCGCCCTTCCAGGTCGATGATATAGAGCTGGTAGACCGTCTCGGCATCCGGGGCCGTCTGACGCACCCGCATCAGGGCACGGGAGACGGTCATCCCCGTCGGGATGGCCACGTAGTCCGAGGTCATGATCGCCCCGGCGGTGCCCTCCTCGTAGCTGGCCAGCCGCTTGAGCTCCTCGCGCTCGCGGTGGGCCATGCGTCGCAGCAGCGCCTCGCGACGATCCTCGTCCAGCACCTTGAACAGGTCGGTCCGCTCGTCGGAGCCCATCTCCTCGAGCAGCAGCAGCAGCGCCTTGTCCTCCATCGCCTCGGCGACCGCCCGTTGCTCCTCACCGGGCAGGTAGCCCAGCACATTGGCACGCCGTTCGAGGGACAGGCGGTCGAGCAGGGCCAGGGCCACCGCCAGGCCCTCCTCTTCCTCGCCCAAGGCGTCCTCGACGATCTCACCGATGTCCGCCGCACGCAGCTCGCGCAGCAGCACCCCGAGCCGCTCGGTATTCTCTTCCTCCAGGGCGGTCAACAGCGCCGTGCGATGTGGCTGCAGGGTGTCATCGAGGGACATGGCTATGCTCCTGTGATCGCCGCGTCGTTGGCCGGCCGAAAGCGAGGAAGGGTCAGGCACTGGCCAGGAACGACAACGCCCCCCGGACGCTGGGTGCGGGGGGCGCAGTCGACGGCACGAGGCTGGATCAGCCCTTGCCGGCCTTCTTGCGCAGTTGCTGAATCGTACGCAGCTGCGCCATGGCTTCGGCCAGTTCGGCCGAGGCGCGGCTGTAGTCGAGCTCAGCGGACTTGTCGCTCATGACCTTCAGCGCCTGCTGGCGGGCCTCCTCGGCCGCGGCCTCATCCAGGTCGTCGGCACGCACGGCGGTGTCCGCCAGCACGGTGACCACATCGGGCTGCACCTCGAGGAAGCCGCCCGAGACGTAGAAGTGATCTTCCTCACCTCCGCCATGGACGATCCGTACCGGACCCGGCGATAGCTCGGTGAGCAGCGGGGCG
Source organism: Halomonas sp. 11-S5 (assembly GCF_029889825.1). Taxonomy (NCBI): domain Bacteria; kingdom Pseudomonadati; phylum Pseudomonadota; class Gammaproteobacteria; order Oceanospirillales; family Halomonadaceae; genus Halomonas; species Halomonas sp. 11-S5. Next base: position 159,897 of record NZ_JARANW010000005.1, on the reverse strand, counting down.
TGGCCGGCCAGGATCCCGAGATCCCCCATGCGACCGGCTGCCACGATCTGCTCGGCGGTGCCGGAGTAGATCGATGACTCGGCGCTGACGATCTCGCACTTGAAGCTTTTCGTCATTATGACGTCTCCCAGGTGGAGGGATTACTTCATCTGGTTGGCTTTCTCGACGGCTTCGTCGATAGTCCCCACCATGTAGAAGGCCTGCTCCGGTAGCTCGTCGTACTCGCCGTCGAGGATGCCCTGGAAGCCACGGATGGTGTCTTTCAGGGACACGTACTTGCCGGGCGCCCCGGTGAACACCTCGGCCACGAAGAATGGCTGCGACAGGAAACGCTGGATCTTGCGCGCCCGGTAAACGGACAACTTGTCCTCGTCGGACAATTCATCCATGCCCAGGATCGCGATGATATCCTTGAGCTCCTTGTAGCGCTGCAGCACGTTCTGCACGCCACGGGCGATGTTGTAGTGCTCCTCGCCGACGACCAGCGGGTCGAGCTGACGCGAAGTGGAGTCCAGCGGGTCGATGGCCGGATAGATCCCCAGCTCGGCGATCGAGCGCGCCAGTACCACGGTGGCGTCCAGGTGCGAGAAGGTGGTCGCCGGCGACGGGTCGGTCAGGTCGTCCGCGGGCACGTAGACGGCCTGCACGGAGGTGATCGAGCCGGTCTTGGTGGAGGTGATGCGCTCCTGGAGCACACCCATCTCCTCGGCCAGGGTCGGCTGGTAGCCCACTGCGGAGGGCATCCGGCCCAGCAGGGCAGAGACCTCGGTACCGGCCAGGGTATAGCGGTAGATGTTGTCGATGAACAGCAGCACGTCGCGGCCTTCATCGCGGAACTTTTCGGCGATGGTCAGGCCGGTCAAGGCCACGCGCAGGCGGTTGCCGGGCGGCTCGTTCATCTGACCGTAGACCAGCGACACCTTGTCGATGACGTTGGACTCGGTCATCTCGTGATAGAAGTCGTTACCCTCACGGGTACGCTCGCCGACCCCCGCGAACACCGAATAGCCGCTGTGCTCGGTGGCGATGTTGCGGATCAGCTCCATCATGTTGACGGTCTTGCCCACGCCGGCGCCGCCGAACAGGCCGACCTTGCCGCCCTTGGCGAACGGGCAGACCAGGTCGATGACCTTGATGCCGGTCTCGAGCAGCTCGTTGGAGGCCGCCTGGTCGGCGTAGCCCGGCGCCTTGCGGTGGATCGGCATGCGCTCGTCCTCACCGATCTCGCCCGCCTCGTCGATGGGCTCGCCCAGCACGTTCATGATGCGGCCCAGGGTCGCCTTGCCCACCGGCACGGAGATAGCGGCACCGGTACCGGTGACCTCCAGGCCCCGCTTGAGGCCTTCGGTCGTGCCCATGGCGATGGTGCGCACCACGCCGTCACCCAGCTGCTGCTGAGTCTCGAGAACGGTCCCGGTGTCCGAGACCTTCAGCGCGTCGTAGACCTTGGGCACATCGTCCCGCGGAAACTCTACGTCAATCACCGCGCCGATGATTTGTACGATACGTCCGCTCATCTTGGTTCCTCTCAAATACCTGCAAATGAAACCTGCTTGCCGGGAGGGCATTGCCCTCCCCGACGCTAAACGGCGGCGGCGCCACCGACGATCTCGGAGATTTCCTGGGTAATGGCCGCCTGACGGGCCTTGTTGTACACCAGCTCCAGGTCGTCGATCAGATTGCCGGCGTTGTCGGTGGCACTCTTCATGGCGATCATGCGAGCGGCCTGCTCGCAGGCCACGTTCTCGACCACCGCCTGATAGACCTGCGCCTCGACGAAACGCACCAACAGGCTATCCAGCAGCGCCTTGGCATCCGGCTCATACAGGTAGTCCCAGCTACCGGGACGCTTGTTTTCCTCGTTGGACGCTTCCGCCCCCATCTCGGCGGACAGGGGCAGCAGCTGGCGAACCACCGGCTTCTGGGTCATGGTGTTGACGAACTCGTTATACACCACGTACAGGCGGTCCAGCTGGCCCTCGTCATAGGCATCCAGCATGACCTTCGCGCTGCCGATCAGGTCCTCCGCATCGGGCGCCTCGCCCAGGCCACTCTTGGCCGCGACGAGGTTGCCGCCAAACTTGCGAAAGAAGCTGGTGGCCTTGCTGCCCAAGGCACAGAAGTCGAGTTCCGCGCCCTGGTCACGCTGGGCCTTGGCATCCTTCACCACGGACTTGAACAGGTTGACGTTGAGGCCACCGCACAACCCGCGGTCGGAGGAGACCACGATGTAGCCGACCCGCTTGACCTCGCGCTTGTCCATCCACGGATGCTTGTACTCCGGGTTGGCATCGGCGACATGGCCCACGACGTTGCGGATCTGCTTGGCATAGGGCTGGCTGGCCTTCATCCGGTCCTGTGCCTTGCGCATCTTCGACGCAGCCACCATTTCCATGGCGCTGGTGATCTTCTGCGTGTTCTTGATGCTCCCGATCTGGGTGCGTATCTCTTTTGCAGCTGCCATAGCGATCTACCTTATCGTTCGTGGCCCTCAGAAAGCTCCAGGGCCCGCCCCGGAGGAGCAGGCCGTCGGCATTACCAGCTCTGAGTGGCCTTGAACTTCTCGAGACCCTGCTTCAAACCATCCTTGATCTCGTCACTGTAGTCGCCGGACTGGTTGATCGTGTCGAGCAGATCGGCGTGCTCGGACTTCATGAAGTCCTGCAGCGAACGCTCGAAGTCCAGCACCTTGTTGACCTCGACATCCTCCAGGTAGCCCTCGTTGGCGGCGTACAGGGAGAGGGCCATCTCGGCCACGGACATCGGCGAGTACTGATTCTGCTTCATCAACTCGGTGACGCGCTGACCATGCTCGAGCTGCTTGCGGGTAGCCTCGTCCAGGTCGGAGGCGAACTGGGCGAAGGCCGCCAGTTCACGGTACTGGGCCAAGGCCAGACGCACGCTGCCGCCGAGCTTCTTGATGATCTTGGTCTGGGCCGAGCCACCGACACGGGACACCGAGAGGCCGGCGTTGATCGCCGGGCGGATGCCTGAGTTGAACAGGTCGGTCTCGAGGAAGATCTGACCGTCGGTGATGGAGATCACGTTGGTCGGCACGAAGGCCGAAACGTCACCGCCCTGGGTCTCGATGATCGGCAGGGCCGTCAGCGAGCCGGTCTTGCCCTTCACCTCGCCATTGGTGAACTTCTCGACGTAGTCGACATTGACGCGCGCGGCACGCTCGAGCAGGCGGGAGTGGAGGTAGAAGACGTCACCCGGGAAGGCCTCGCGGCCGGGCGGACGGCGCAGCAGCAGGGAGACCTGGCGATAGGCCACGGCCTGCTTGGACAGATCATCGTAGACGATCATCGCGTCTTCACCGCGGTCGCGGAAGTACTCGCCCATGGTGCAGCCGGAGTAGGCGGCGAGAAACTGCATCGGGGCCGGATCGGCGGCACCGGCGGCGACCACGATGGTGTGTTCCATGGCGCCGTGCTCCTCGAGCTTGCGCACCACGTTGGCAATGGTCGACTGCTTCTGGCCGATGGCCACGTAGACGCAGGTGACGCCCTTGCCTTTCTGGTTGATGATGGCATCGATGGCAATGGCCGACTTGCCGATCTGGCGGTCGCCGATGATCAGCTCACGCTGGCCTCGGCCGATCGGCACCATGGCGTCGATGGACTTGAAGCCGGTCTGAATCGGCTCGTCGACGGACTGACGAGTGATGACACCGGGGGCGACCTTTTCCACTGCGTCGGTCAGCTTGGTATTGAGGTCGCCCTTGCCGTCGATGGGGTTGCCCAGGGCGTCGACCACGCGGCCGGCCAGTTCGGGACCCACCGGCACCTCGAGGATGCGCCCGGTACACTGGGCGGTCATGCCCTCTTCGAGCTGCAGGTAATCGCCAAGGACCACGACGCCGACGTTATCGCGCTCGAGGTTGAGCACCATGCCGAAGATGCTGCCGGGGAACTCGATCATTTCACCGAACATCGCGTCCTCGAGGCCGTGCACTTTCACGATGCCGTCGGAAACGCTGACGATGGTGCCCTGATTGCGGGATTCGGATGCGACATCCAGCTTCTCGATACGCTGCTTGATGATGTCGCTGATCTCGGAAGGATTCAGTTGCTGCATGCCATGTCCCTCAAACTCAGGCGGAAAGGGCCTCGTGGAGGCGGTTCAATCGACCACGTACCGACCCGTCGATGACGGTGTCGCCGGCGCGCAGGATGACGCCTCCCAGGAGGGTGGAATCCACCTGAGTGGTAATGGAGATTTCGCGGTTCAGACGCTTGGCCAGTGCACTCGCGAGCTTGTCCTGCTGCGCATCGTCCAGCGGGAAGGCAGAGACGATATTCACGTCCATGCGCTTCTCCTGCTGGGCCTTGAGCAGCGCAAACTGCTCGGCGATGGCCGGCAGGGCCGCCAGGCGGCCCTTTTGGCCGACGAGCCGCAGGAAATTGCGGACGGCGTCGCTCATGGCGTCGCCACAGACATCGACGACCACATCGGCCTTTTGGGTGCTCGACAGGCTCGGGTTGCCGAGCACGCGGCGTTGCATGTCGTCGTCTTCGACGACAAGCGCCGCGGTCTCCAGCATCCCTGCCCAGTCATCCAACGACTTCTGCGCAACAGCGTACTCGAAGGCCGCCTTGGCGTAAGGTCGCGCGACGGTAGACGTTTCCGCCATGGGTCACCTCCTCAAAGCTCTTTGGCGAGTTTGTCGACGAGCTTGCCGTGTTGCTTCTCGTCGATGGAGGATTCCAGGATTCGCTCCGCACCCAAGATGGCGAGTCGCGATACCTGTACACGCAGCTCATCCTTCGCGCGGTTCACTTCCTGCTCAATCTCGGACTTGGCGCTAGTGATCATGCGCTCGCCTTCCTGGCGGGCCTGCTCACGTGCCTCGTCGATCATCTGGTTGGACCGCTTGTGGGCCTGCTCCAGGATTTCGGCCGCCTGCTCCTTGCTCTCACGCAGCGTCTCATTGACCTGTTCTTCGGCCAGTTCGAGATCGCGTGATGCACGGCTGGCAGCATCCAGGCCATCGGCGATCTTCTTCTGACGTTCCTGCAGAGCCTGCGTGACCGGAGGCCAGACAAACTTCATGCAGAACCAGACGAAGAACGCAAAGGCGATAGCCTGGCCGATCAGGGTTAGGTTCAGGTTCACGCCAGCACCTCTCGCGTCACAGGTTTGGGGTTATCGTCACGACGGGTCTTGCGACCGTCGTGCGTTAACCGACAAACGGGTTGGCGAAGGTGAAGAACAGCGCGATACCCACACCGATCATGGTCACGGCGTCCAGCAGGCCGGCGACGATGAACATCTTGACCTGCAGCATCGGGATCATTTCCGGCTGGCGTGCGGCGCCTTCCAGGAACTTGCCGCCCAGGATACCGAAGCCGATAGCGGTGCCGAGGGCACCCAGGCCGATCAGCAGGGACACGGCGATCGCGGTCAGACCCAAAACTTGTGCTTCCATGGTGGTTCTCCAGTTTCAGTCGAGTGGTTTATGGGTTGATGGTCTAGCAGGTTGAGAGATGGTCAGTGCTTTTCAACCGCCATCGCAAGATAGACGATGGTCAGCATCATGAAGATGAAGGCTTGCAGGGTGATGACCAGGATATGGAACACCGCCCAGGTGAAGTGCAGGGGCAGCTGCCAGAGACCGATCATCGCGATCAGGATGAAGATCAGTTCGCCGGCATAGAGATTGCCGAAAAGACGCAGTGCCAGTGAAATCGGCTTGGCGATCAGGGTCACCGTCTCGAGCAGGAAGTTGACCGGCACGAACAGCGCCTGCACCAACTTGTTCGGGGAGTTGAACGGGTGCAGGGTCAGCTCGCCGATGAAGCCCGAGAAACCCTTCTCGCGGATGGTGTAGAAGATGAGCAGGGCGAAGACCGACAGTGCCATGCCCAGGGTGGCGTTGACATCGGTGGTCGGCACCACCTTGAAGTAGACGTGCGCGGGATCAGCCCCGAACATGACCCCCACCTTCTGGGCCAGCATCGGCAGGAAGTCCACCGGCACCAGGTCCATCAGGTTCATCAGGAAGACCCAGCAGAAGATCGTCAGTGCCAGCGGCGCGACCAGCTTGCTGTTGCCGTGGAAGGTGTCCTTCACGGAGTTGTCGACGAACTCGACCATCAGCTCGACAAAGTTCTGCACCCCGCCCGGAATCCCTGTGGTTGCGGCCTTGCCAACCTTTCGAAACAGCCACAGGAACACCAAACCGAGACCGATGGACCAGCCCAGGGTGTCGAGATGCAGGGCCCAGAACCCCATATCGGAGGCCTCCTGGGCGGAATGGGCAATCGACCAACCGTTTTCCGGGTGGTACCCGAAGGTCAGGTTCTGCAGGTGGTGCTGGATATACTCCGTGGGAGTCGGATTGTTGCCTGCCATGAGCTGCCTCGATTTCAGGTGTGTGACGGACGCTGCATCAGCCAGGGACTCAGCCAGTGCGCGAACAGCGTCACCACGTATGCGCCAAAGAAGAAAGCGGGGTTAGAGGGGGGCACTGAGATGAACACCAATGTGAACAATGCCGCCGTCAAACCAAACTTTCCAGACTCAGCCTTGTAGAAGCTGTTGACGATCTGTTTCGTGTACCGAGCGCCCTGGTAGCGGAACATGCGCCAGGCAAAATAGGCGTTGGGAAGCAAGGCCACCGCCCCACCAAGCAATGCCGACATGGCAACCGGCACACCACCTAGCCATGCACCGAAACTCGTCATCAGGCTGGCCGTGACCAGCTGGGCCAGAAGCAGGTTCTGGAAGCGTGGAGGCTTGATGCTGGCTGCCATCGGCTTACCCCTGAAGTTGCCACGTCACTGCGCCTTGAAGTACCCCATGACCACCAGGGCAGCGCCATTGGACAGTCCGGCGCGATTATAGGGAAGCCCCCACCAGGCTTCAACCAAGAAAGCCGCCAACGCGCGCGATATCGCATTGGTCTACGACTAAATGTCGATAAATTCGGCCACTATGCTTAGCGTGCGAAGAGACTCGCACTACCGGTCACACCATCGGTCAGCGGATGTGCTCGAGGATGCCATCGAGCTCATCGAGGCTGGCGTAGCGGATGGTCACCCGTCCCTTGCCGCCCCGCCCGTGCTGGATCTTCACCGGCGCCCCAAGCACCTCGGCGAGTCGCGTCTCGAGGCCGGCCACGTCCGCGGACGGCGCCTCGCGCCGCGGCTTGGCGGGCTCCCCGTTGGCCAGGCGCTTGACCAGCGCTTCGGTGTCACGGACCGTGAGATCCTTGTTGACCACCTCATGAGCGGCCTTGCGCTGATGCGCCCCGGAGAGGGCCAGCAGCGCCCGGGCGTGGCCCATGTCCAGGTCACCGCGTTCGAGCAGCGTCTGTACCTCGGGGTCCAGCGTCAGCAGCCGCAGCAGGTTGGCCACCTGGGCACGGGAACGGCCCACGGCATCGGCCACCTGCTGCTGGGTGAGGGCGAACTCCTCGAGTAGCTGCTTGAGGGCCATCGCCTCCTCGACGGGGTTAAGGTCCTCGCGCTGAATGTTCTCGATCAGCGCCAGCGCCAGGGCCACCTCGTCGCTGACCTCGCGGATCACCGCGGGGATCATGTCGAGCTCGGCAAGCTGGGCGGCGCGCCAGCGACGCTCGCCGGCGATGATCTCGTAGCGCGCCTCGCCGACGGGACGGACCACGATGGGCTGCATCACGCCCTGGGCACGAATCGAATCGGCCAGCTCCTCGAGGGCCTCGGGCTGGATGTCACGACGCGGCTGGTACTTGCCGCGGGTGAGCTGCCCCAGTGGCAGCCGTTCGAGGCGCTCCTCGGCGGGGCTCTCCGGCGATTCCGCGACCGGCGTGGCCTCGCTCGTATCGACCTCGGGCAGGTCAAGGCTTTCACGACGGCGGGCATTGGCACCGATCAGGGCATCCAGGCCGCGTCCCAGGGCGCGTTTACGCGTCATCGACATTCCCTCATCACTACCTGCGGTATTCGGCGGCCGGCCTACAACGACAGGCGCCGGATCAGTTCCTTGGCCAGCACCCGGTGGGCCTGGCTGCCGCGCGAGAAGCGGGCATACTTGGTCACCGGCAACCCGTGGCTCGGGGCCTCGGCGACCCGCACATTGCGCGGGATCGTGGTCTTGAGCAGTGCATCGCCGAAGTAGTCGCGCAGCTGCTTGCTGATGTCGCGGGTCAGGCTGTTGCGAGCATCGAACATGGTGCGCAGGATCCCATAGATCTCGATCTGGGGATTCACGCTATCCTTGATCTGCTCCACGGTGTCGAGCAGCGCCGACAGCCCTTCCAGGGCGTAGAACTCGCACTGCAAGGGGATCAGCACGCCGTCGGCGGCGGTCAGGGCATTGACGGTGAGCATGTTCAGCGACGGCGGACAGTCGATCAGCACCACGTCATATTCGCCGGCCACCTCCTCCAGGGCCTTGACCAGGCAGCGCTCGCGCCCCTCACGGCGGTCGAGCAGCTCGACCTCGGCGGCGGTCAGATCGCCGTTGCCGGGCAGCAGCGCATAGCCCGCCTGCGGACAATCGAGGATCACCTCGGTGGGCCGCTTCTCGCCCAGCACCACGTCGAGCACGCTGCCATCCAGATCATGCTTGTCGGCGCCGCTGCCCATGGTGGCATGTCCCTGGGGGTCCAGGTCGACCAGCAACACGCGGCGATCCAGGGACGCCAGGCTGGCGGCAAGGTTGACGGCGGTGGTGGTCTTGCCCACGCCGCCCTTCTGGTTGGTCAAGGCTATGATCTTGGTCACGGGCAACTCCCTTGCTGGGGAAACAGACGCCTCTGTGTCAGGCCTGGGTCACGTCCCGGTGTTGAAGGACCACGAGCTGTCGGCCGCCGTTCTCGTAGGGCACCGCGAGGTCGTGTCGTGCCGCCACGACGATGTTCTCGGGCAGTTCGGCCAATTCATCATCCACGGCGGGGCCCTTCATGGCGAGCCATTCACCACCGGGGGCCACCAGGCTCGCGGTCAGCGCGATGAAATCGACCAGGCTCGAGAAGGCCCGCGAGATCACCTGGGCATGGCCCCCGGCGATGGGCTCGAAGGCTTCGACCCTCGCCTGTACCGGCGTGACGTTGCCCAGGCCCAGCTCCATCACGGCCTGGCGCTGGAAGCGTACCTTCTTGCCGTTGCTGTCGAGCAGCGTGACGGAAAGACTCGGCTCGAGGATCGCCAGCACCAGGCCCGGCAGGCCCGGTCCCGAGCCCACGTCGAGCAGCTCCGGTCCCCGGATGAAGGGCAGCACCGCGGCACTGTCGAGGAGGTGGCGGGTCACCATCTCCTCCGGCGTGCGTACCGCGGTGAGGTTATAGGCGCGGTTCCACTTGTGCAACAGTCCCACCAGCGCCAGCAGTTGATGGCGCTGCTCCCCCTCCACGGCGATACCCAGCGCCGCCAGCCCGCCGTCCAGGCGAGCCTCGAGGCTCCGCTCGCCTGACGTCATGCGCTGGCCGCCCGGCTGTCGTCGAGCAGCCGGCGTTTCTTGAGGTGGATCAGCAGGATCGAGACCGCCGCCGGGGTCACGCCGGAGATACGCCCGGCCTGGGCTAGGGTCTCGGGACGCGTTTCCTCGAGCTTCTGGCGAATCTCGTTGGATAGCCCCTCGACGCGCTGGTAGTCGAGATCATCGGGCAACGGCGTGGCCTCGTGGCGCTTGAGCTTGTCGATCTCATTCTGCTGTCGCTCGATGTAGCCCTGGTACTTGGCCTGGATCTGCACCTGGTCGGCCGCCGCCTCGTCCTCGACCGCTTCCCCCTCGATGCCGGGCAGGTCGGCGAGGTCGCCATAGGCGAGCTCCGGGCGCCGCAGCAGGTCCATCAGGCTGTATTCGCGAGAAAGCGGCGTGCCGGTCCTGGCCTCGACCCGAGCGGCGGCGGGGGACCCCGGCTGCACCCAGCTGGCCCGGAGACGCGCGCTCTCGCGCTCCACCGTCTCGCGCTTGGCCGCAAAGGCCGACCAGCGGGCATCATCGACGAGTCCCAGTTCGCGACCGGTCTCGGTGAGCCGCATGTCGGCGTTGTCCTCGCGCAGCAGCAGGCGGTATTCGGCCCGCGAGGTGAACATGCGGTAGGGCTCCTTGGTCCCCAGGGTGATCAAGTCATCGACCAGCACGCCCAGGTAGGCCTCGTCACGGCGCGGTGACCAGGCCTCCAACCCACGGGCCCGCCGAGCGGCATTGAGGCCGGCCAGCAGCCCCTGGGCACCCGCCTCCTCGTAGCCGGTGGTGCCATTGATCTGGCCGGCGAAATACAGGTTGTGGATAAACGTCGTTTCCAGCGAGTGGCGCAGGTCCCGGGGATCGAAGAAGTCGTACTCGATGGCGTAGCCCGGCCGGGTGATATGGGCGTTCTCCAGCCCCGTGATGGAGCGAACCACCTGCAACTGCACGTCGAAGGGCAGCGAGGTGGAGATGCCGTTGGGGTAGAGCTCGTGGGTATCGAGCCCTTCCGGCTCGACGAACACCTGGTGGCTGGCCTTGTCAGCGAAGCGATGCACCTTATCCTCGATGGACGGGCAGTAGCGTGGCCCGACCCCCTCGATCACCCCCGAGTACATCGGCGAACGATCCAGGTTGGCGAGGATGATCTCGTGGGTGCGCTCGTTGGTGTGCGCGATATGACAGCTCGCCTGGCGAGGGTGCATCTCGCGGTTGCCGAGGTAGGACATCACCGGCGTCGGGCTGTCGCCGGGTTGCTCCTCGAGGCGCGAGAAATCGACGCTCTTGCCATCGAGCCGGGGCGGCGTTCCCGTCTTCAGGCGGTCGACCCTGAACGGCAGCGACCGCAGCCGTTCGGCCAGGGCATTGGAGGGTGGATCGCCGGCGCGGCCGCCACGGCTGGTGTCGAGGCCGATATGGATCACCCCGCCGAGGAAGGTTCCGGTGCACAGCACTACGGTCTCGGCCAGGAAGCGGATGCCGGTCTCGGTGACCACGCCACGCACGCTATCGCCCTCGACGATCAGGTCGCCCGCCGCTTGCTGGAACAGGGTCAGGTTGGCCTGGTTCTCCAGCATGCTGCGGATCGCGGCCTTGTAGCGGACTCGGTCGGCCTGGGCCCGCGTGGCCCGAACCGCCGGCCCCTTGCGGGCATTGAGCACGCGAAACTGGATACCTCCCAGGTCGGTTGCCAATCCCATGGCACCGCCCAGCGCATCGATCTCCTTGACCAGGTGGCTCTTGCCGATCCCGCCGATGGCGGGATTGCAGGACATCTGGCCGAGGGTCTCGATGTTGTGGGTCAGCAGCAGGGTCCGGCAGCCCGTCCGGGCCGAGGCCAGGGCGGCTTCGGTTCCGGCATGGCCGCCGCCGATGACGATGACGTCAAAGCGGTCGGGATACTCCAAGGGTCACCTCGTGGCGCATGGCGCCGATATTGCAGTCAGGAGTGGAAATCAGCGGGCCAGTATAAACCTCCTGTGGGTAATCGTCAGGGTTTTCCACACCCGATTGACCATGCCGGCGATCGCTGGCTCTCTTCATAAACAATTAAACAGAATATAAAGAGAAGTTCTGTTGTTGTAGTAACTACTGGTGTGGACATTTTCCGTGGATAACCATATAAGTGGCATTATTTTCAAGTACTTGCGCTGTTGACTTCTGTTGGGACAGACGGGTGACTGGCTGCGGATGAGGAGCCGGGAGCCTGTGGACGGAAAGCTTGCTTATCCACAGCGCGACTCGGACACCGCTTGTCCACCGTTGCCTACCTGGCTTGTCACCGTGACTGTGAACAACCTGCGATGATCCGTCCATTGCCCAGCACGGCGGGAGCTAGAGGCTGATTGGGTCCGGTTTTCCGGAGTTTCTGTCCACAGACAAAAAAAGGCCCTGTCGATAACGACAGGGCCTCTCCAGAACACTGCGAGGAAGGGAGAATCAGTGCTTGAGCACCCTCGAAAGGAACTGCTGGGTCGGTTTGTTGCGGGGGTGATCCAGGACCTCTTCGGGGGGGCCCTCCTCGGCGATCTCGCCCTGGTGGATGAAGATCACCCGGTCGGCGACCTCCCGTGCGAAGCCCATCTCGTGGGTGACGATCATCATGGTCATGCCCTCTCGCGCCAGCTCACGCATGGCATCGAGGACCTCGCCGATCATCTCCGGGTCGAGCGCCGAGGTCGGCTCGTCGAACAGCATCAGGCGCGGCTCCATGGCCAGGGCACGTGCCAGGGCTACACGCTGCTGCTGACCGCCGGAGAGCTGTCCGGGATGTTTGGCCGCCTGGTCGCTGATGCCGACCCGCTCGAGCAGTCGTTCGGCCGTCTCGACGGCATCCGCACGGCTCCAGCCACGCACCTTCATGGGCGCCAGGCTGACGTTGTCGAGCACGCTCAGGTGCGGGAAGAGGTTGAACTGCTGGAAGACCATGCCGACCTCGGTGCGGATCTTCTGCAGCGCCGCCGAGGCCTTGCCGTAGGGCACCAGTTGGCTGCCATCGACCTCCAGATAGCCCTGCTGGAACTCCTCGAGGCCGTTGATGCAGCGGATCAGTGTCGACTTGCCCGAGCCGCTGGCACCGATGATCACCACGACCTCGCCGGGGGAGACCGCCAGGTCGATGTCCTTCAGCACGTGTAGGTCACCGAAGTGCTTGTTGACCTTGTCCATGCGCACGATGGGGTCGGCGCCGGAAGGGGACTTGTCTTGGTTCATGTCGCGCGTTCCTTATTGTCCGACCAGGCCCCTGCGCTCCAGCTGGCGTAGCGCAAACGAGAGGGTCAGGGTGATCGCCAGATAGAGCAGGGCGACCATCAGGTAGACCTCCAGGGCGTTGAAGGTGGTGGCGATATAGACCTGGCCCTGGCGGACCAGCTCGCCGACCCCGATCACCGAGAACAGCGAGGTGTCCTTGATGCTGATGATGCCCTGGTTACCCAGCGACGGGATCATGCGCCGGAAGGCCTGGGGCCAGATGATGTAGCGGAAGGTCTGGCGGCGTGACAGGCCTAGCGACAGGCCTGCCTCGCGCTGGCCGCGCTCGATGGACTGCACGCCGCCGCGCACGATCTCCGAGATGTAGGCGCCGGAGTTGACGGCGATGGCGGCGATACCGGCCACCAGGGCGTTGATCGGGCCGCCCAGCAGCTGCGGCAGGCCATAGAAGATGAACAGCACCTGCACCAGCACCGGGGTGCCGCGGAAGATCTCGATGTAGGCCACGGCCGGGATCTTCAGCCATGCGAGGCGACTGATGCGCAGCAGGCCGAAGAGGATGCCGATCAGGAAACCGATGGCCAGGCCACCGAAGGAGATCAGCAGGGTATAGGGGATACCCTTGAGCAGGAAGGGAATGGAGGCAAAGGCCGCCTGCCAGTCGAATTGGAAGGTGACGTCCACAAGGTTTCTCCGTCAAGACGCAGGGGTGACGACAGGGGGGAGCGTGCCGGATTCGCAACGCAACGGGGCCGGGCACTCGACCCGGCCCCGCGATCACGCGATCAGGAGGCGAAGGGCATCATTCGCCGCTGGCGCTACCGAACCACTTGGCGTGGATCTCGTCGTAGGTGCCGTCTTCCTTCATCTCGGCCAGGGCCTCGTTGACGGGCTCGACCCACTCGCTGCCCTTGACGAAGACGATGCCGTACTGCTGGCCCTCGTAGAGATCCCCCACGACCTTGACGCGACCCTCGCCACGGGTCTTGGAGAAGTAGCCGACGTTGGGAGCATCGTAGAAGACGGCATCGACACTGCCGCCGAGCAGGGCCATGTACATGTCGCTGCTGCCCGGATAGGGGGTGATGTCGGCCTCGTCGCCCAGGTTCTCATCGAGGAAGTCGTAGCTGGTGGAGCCGACCTTGGTGCCGATCTTCTTGCCCTTCAGGTCCTCGATCCCCTGGACGCTGTCGTCGTTGGCACCGATCAGGATCCGCAAGCCGCTGTCGTAGTAGGGGTCGGAGAAGTCGACGATCTCGGCACGCTCCTCGGTGATGGTGATGCCGGCGATGGCGATGTCGACGTTACCGGTCTGCACGGCGGGGATGATGCCGTTGAAGTCCATCGTGCGCAGGTTGTACTCGAAGCCGGCACGCTCGGCCAGCTCGCTGATGATGTCCATATCGAAGCCGACCATCTCGCCGGTCTCCTGGTCCATCATCTCGAAGGGCACGAAACTCGGGTCGGTGACGACTTCGAGGACGTGGTTGTCGGCGTTGGTCATACCGGAAAGCCCTAGCCCGAAAGCGACGCTGGCGGCCAGGGAGGCGGTCTTCAGTTGGCGTTTCATACGATTCCCCATGGAAGAATTTATTGTGGAGTACGCCTTAAACCATGGCGAGTTCCCGGGGAAGCGTCAAGTGGAGGGAAAAGCGTGTTGTCGGCGGTGAGCCAACGCTGGCGGTCAGACCATGAAGGAGGCGCCGCAGCCGCAGGTGGTGGTGGCGTTGGGGTTCTGCACCAGGAAGCGGGCACCAGCCAGCCCTTCCTCGTAGTCGACGGTGGAGCCGACGAGGTACTGGTAAGAAAGCGGGTCGACCACCAGGGCCACCGGGCCGAACTCGACGAGGGTGTCGTCGTCGGCGACCTCATCGGCGAAGTCGAAGCCGTACTGGAAGCCCGAGCAGCCACCACCGGTGACATAGACCCGCAGTTTGAGCCGGGGATTGCCCTGTTCCTCGATGAGCGCCGCGAGACGGGCACGGGCCCCGTCCGAGAGCAACAAGGGGGTGGGAACGAAGGATTCGGCACCGCTCATGGGTGACCTCCCCTGGATCGATGAATGTCTTGCCAGTGGGGATTATCCACAATCCCCAGCAAAAGGGTCAACTTTGTTGGAGAGCGACCTTCTCCCGGCGCCCTTTGGAGTTTAGATTTGACGGCTGCTGTCAGGGCATGATGGCCGGGGCGTCGAGGCCGGCCAACTCGTCGAGGCCGAACATCAGGTTGAGGTTGTGCACGGCCTGCCCCGAGGCGCCCTTGACCAGGTTGTCGATCACCGAGAGCACCACCACGGTGTCGCCGTCACCGGGACGGTGGACCGCCAGGCGGCAGAGGTTGGCCCCCTTCACGCTGCGTGTCTCGGGATGGCTGCCGGCCGGCATCACGTCGACGAAGGGCTCATCGGCGAAGCGCCGCTCGAAGAGCGCCTGGAGATCGCCAGGGTCGGCGGTCAGGCGGCCGTAGAGGGTGGCGTGGATGCCACGGATCATCGGTGTCAGGTGGGGCACGAAGGTCAGCCCCACCGGGCCTCCGGCGGCTTCGGCCAGTCCCTGGCGGATCTCCGGCAGATGGCGGTGGCCCGAGGCGCCATAGGCCTTCATGGACTCGCTGGCCTCGGCCAGCAGCGAGGGCACCTTGGCGCTGCGGCCGGCCCCGGTGACGCCGGACTTGCAGTCGGCGATGACCCGGTTAGCATCGATCACTCCCGCCTCCAGCAGTGGCAGCAGGCCGAGCTGCACGGCGGTGGGATAGCAGCCGGGCACGGCGATCAGGCGTGCCTGGCGGATGCGCTCGCGGTTGACCTCGGGCAGGCCGTAGACCGTCTCGCCGAGCAGCTCGGGTGCGCCGTGGGCCTGGCCGTACCAGCGGGCCCACTCGTCAGTGTCGCGCAGCCGGAAGTCGGCCGAGAGGTCGATGACCCGGGTGCCCCTGTCGAGCAGCTCGCCGGCCAGGGCATGGGCCACGCCGTGGGGGGTGGCGAAGAACACGGCATCGCAGCGTCCCAGCCGGTCGGCATCGGGCTCACTGAAGGCCAGGTCGTCGTAGTGGCCGCGCAGGTTGGGGTAGAGCTCGCTGACGGCCATGCCGGCCTCGGAGCGTGAGGTGATGGCATCCACCGTCACGTCGGAGTGACGGGCCAGCAGCCTGAGCAGTTCGACGCCGGTGTAACCGGTGCCGCCGACGATTCCGACCTTGATCACGATGGTCTCCTGAGGTTGGTGACGTGACGCTGGGACCTGTGTCCCCGGATATGATACACAAGATAGACGCGACCTACCCAGGCTCAGCCTGGCGGGTCCCCCCCGCAAGGCCGAACAGGATCGTCGCCGTGCCGCGTCTCTCGCTACCCGACTTCAGCTTGGAAGGCTTCCGTCGCCAGTTGGCCAATGTCGATGCCCTGCCGCAGCTCTGCGTGCTGGGTGTGGTGTCGGGCCTGGTGACGGGCGGGCTGATGGTGGTGTTTCGCCTGTTACTGTCCCTGGGTGGCATGCTGCTGTTTCCCGGCGGCGATCCCGAGGCTTTCGAGGCCCTGTCACCGGCTCTGCGGGTGCTGATGCCCCTGGCCGCGGCGGTCCTGATCGGCCTGTGGCTCTTTCGCCTGCCGCCTGAGAGGCGGCGTATCGGCGTGGTCCACGTCATCGATCGGTTGACCTATCATCAGGGGCGCTTTCCGCTGCGCAACTGGCTGACCCAGTGGTGGGTGGGCGTGGTGTCGGTGATCGGCGGGCTTTCCGCCGGTCGCGAGGGAGCGGCGATCCACCTGGGAGCGGCGGCCTCCACCGGCCTGGGGCAGTTCCTGCGCCTGCCCCACAACAGCCTCAGGGTGCTGGTGGCCTGCGGTACGGCGGCGGGCATCTCGGCCTCGTTCAATACGCCCATCGCCGGGGTCATCTTCGCCATGGAAGTGGTGATGATGGAATACACCATCATCGGCTTTATGCCGGTGATCCTGGCCTCTTTCATGGGCGCCGTCGTGGCCCAGCTGGTCTACGGGCCCGAACCCGCCATCGGCATCCCCGACCTGCACCTGAGATCCCTGCTGGATCTGCCATGGATCCTGGCCACTGCCCTGCTGATCGGGCTGCTGGCTGCCCTCTTCGTGCATGTGGCCCGAGGGCACGAGCGGCTTCAGCGCCTGCCCATGGCGCCGCGTTTCGCCCTGGCGGCGCTGGCGGTGGCCGGGGTGGCCTGGTGGTACCCCGAGGTGCAGGGGATGGGCTACGACACACTGCAGCAGACGCTAGGCGGGGCCGTCGCGGTAGACGTGCTGCTGGCGGTGGCCATCGGTAAGCTGCTGCTTACGGCCTTCACCGTGGCATGCGGCATCCCGATCAGCATCATCGGCCCCACCCTGGTGATCGGCGGTGCGGCCGGTGCCCTGTGTGGCCTGGCGGGCCAGGTCTTGCTACCGATGGGGGCCTCGGCACCCGAGGTCTATGCCCTGTTGGGCATGGCCGCCATGATGGGGGCCGTGCTGCAGGCGCCCCTGGCGGCCCTGATGGCCCTGCTCGAGCTCACCCACAATCCCTCCATCATCATGCCGGGGATGCTGGCGGTGGTGGTGGCCAGCCTCACGGCGCGGCAGCTGAGCCGCAGCCAGGGGTTCTTCCTCTCCCTGACTCGCCAGGGGCTGCATCCGCTGCAGCAGCCCCTGATGCAGGCGCTGTCCCGGGTCTCGGTGCCGGCGGTGATGGAGCGTAGCCTGGTGCGCACCTCGCGCATGGTGACCCATGATCAGGCCAGTGCTCTTCTCGAGTCCAATCCCGCCTGGGTGCTGATCGAGCGTTCCACGGACGACAAACCTCCCTTGGCGCTCAAGGCGGCCGACCTGGCCCGCTGGCTGCTGGAACACGACACGCCCGAGTCGGAGGACGATAGCGCCCTGCTGGACCTGCTGGAGATCCCCGGCCAGCGCCTGGACATGGCGCCGATCCACCTGCAGGCGACGCTCTCCGAGGCCTTCGAACGGCTCAATGACAAGGCGCTGGATGCCCTCTACGTGGAGCACGGTCACCGGCCGAAGCAGAAGCGGATTTCCGGTATCATCACCCGTGACGCCATCGAGCGCTATTACCGCTTTTCCGATTCGACCCACGGCTGAGGAGTCGTCATGTATCTGTGGATGAAGGCCCTGCACCTGGTGGCCATGGTGACCTGGTTCGCTGCCCTGTTCTATCTGCCGCGCCTGTACGTCTACCACGCCATGGCCCGGGACAGGGGAGAGCAGCAGGCCATCGATCACTTCCTGGTCATGGAGCGCAAGCTCTACCGCGGGATCATGACCCCGTCGATGATCGCCGTACTGCTGTTCGGGGGGGGCCTGCTGGTGCTCAATCCCGGCTGGCTCACCCAGGGCTGGATCCATGCCAAGCTACTGCTGGTGGTGCTGCTGGTGGGCTATCACCATCTTTGTCTGATCTACCTGAAGCAGTTCGCCGAAGTGCGCTGTCGACGCGGTCATGTGTTCTTCCGTTGGTTCAACGAGCTGCCGGTGATCGCCCTGCTGCTGATCATCTTCCTGGCCGTGCTGAAGCCGTTCTGATGGCCGGGCCCCCTGAACTGACGCCCCACCTGCCGACGGTGTTGGTGCTGTCCGGTCACGACCCCACCGGTGGCGCCGGCCTGGTCGCCGATAGCGAGGCGGTGGCTGCCTGCGGCGGCTGGGCGCTGACCGTGCCCACGGCGCTGACGGTGCAGAACTGCCGGGACGTGAGCGCGGTGAGGCCCGTGTCCGCCGCTGACCTGGGCGCCATGGTGGCGGCGCTGGATGAATTCGAGATCGCCGCGATCAAGATCGGCCTGGTGCCGGATGGCGCCGTGCTGGATGCCGTGGTGGATATCCTGCGGCGTCGACCCGGGGTGCCGGTGGTGATGGATCCGGTCCTCAGGGCCGGCGGTGGCAGTGACTTGTCCACAGCCGAGCTCATCGATGCCATGCGTCGCCATCTGCTGCCGCGAGTGGATGTCCTGACCCCCAACCGGCAGGAGCTGGCCCGGCTGGCGGGGACCGAATTCGGCGATGACACCGAGCGGGCGGTGACGCTGATGTCCCTCGGTTGCCAGGCCCTGCTGGTCACCGGCACCGACCACCCCGCGCGACGGGTTCCGGCCGATCGGGTGGAGCATACCCTGCATGCGCCGGAGCTCAGCCGGCAGTGGACCTGGCCGCGACTCGCGGGGCGCTTCCACGGTTCGGGCTGTACCCTGGCGAGTGCGCTGGCGGCGCGCCTGGCGGCGGGCGAGTCACTGGTCACGGCCTGCGAGCAGGCGCAGGCCTTCACTTGGCAGGCGCTGGCCCGCGGCTGGCAGCCGGGACATGACCAGTGGCTGCCACGGCGCCTCTGGCAGTTGCCGACGAGGCCCTCCTTTCTCGCCATCGACGCTACGCCGCCGCCGGGATGACGGGACGGGCTGGTCATCGCCCCCCTGGCAGACGAGAATGGGACGAAGCCGGCAGAGGAGCGGGCAAGCGTCATTCGACGACATTCACCGACACTTCACCGCCCGCCACAAGGTTATACACAGAACTATCCACAGCCCGCCTGGTCGGGCACGCATCAACAGGGCAAGAGGTTGACATGACCACATCCGCACAGCTCTTCGAGCAGGCCTGCCGCCACATTCCTGGCGGGGTTAACTCGCCGGTTCGCGCTTTCAAGGGAATGGATCGTCCTCCGGTGTTCATGGAGCGTGCCCGGGGCGCCTATCTCTTCGATGTGGAAGGCAAACGCTATGTCGACTACGTCGGCTCCTGGGGGCCCATGATCACCGGCCATGCCGACCCTGAGGTGCTGGGCGCGGTGCGCGAACGGCTCGACAACGGCCTCTCCTTCGGCACCCCCACGGCCATCGAGACCACCATGGCCGACCTGATCTGCGAGATGATCCCCACCATCGAGATGGTGCGCATGGTCAATTCCGGCACCGAGGCCACCATGTCGGCGATCCGCCTGGCACGGGGCTATACCGGCCGCGACAAGATCGTCAAGTTCGAGGGCAACTACCACGGCCACTCCGACTCGTTGCTGGTCAAGGCCGGCTCGGGTGCCCTGACCCACGGCGAACCCAGTTCCCCCGGGGTGCCGGCCTCCTTGGCCGAGCACACCGTGACCCTCTCCTATAACGATCCCGATGCCGTCGAAGAGTGCTTCGAGGAGATCGGCAGCGAGGTGGCCTGCATCATCGTCGAGCCGGTGGCCGGCAACATGAACTGCATCCCCCCGCAGCCGGGCTTTCTGGAGACCCTGCGCCGCGTCTGTGACCAGTACGGCAGCGTGCTGATCTTCGACGAGGTGATGACTGGCTTCCGCGTGGCGATGGGAGGGGCCCAGGCCCACTATGGCATCGAGCCTGACCTCACCTGCCTGGGCAAGATCGTCGGCGGCGGCATGCCGGTGGGCGCCTTCGGCGGTCGTCGCGAGATCATGGAGATGATCTCGCCGCTCGGCCCCGTCTACCAAGCGGGCACCCTCTCCGGCAACCCGCTGGCCATGGCGGCCGGCATCGCGCTGCTCGGGAAGCTACGCCAGCCGGGCTTCCACGACGCCCTGGCGCAGCGGGTCGAGACCCTTTGCCACGGGCTCCAGCAGAGGGCCGATGCCGCGGGTATCGACATGATCACCCAGCGTGCCGGCGGCATGTTCGGAGTCTTCTTCACCGGCCAGAGCCGGGTCGACAACTTCGCCCAGGCCACCGCCTGCGACGGCGATGCTTTCCGTCGCTTCTTCTCCTTGATGCTCGACCAGGGGGTCTACCTGGCGCCATCGGCCTTTGAGGCCGGCTTCATGTCCAGTGCTCATGCTCCGGAGGACATCCAGTTGACCCTGGACGGTGCCGAGAAGGCATTTGCGGCGATGCAGCGGGCCTGAGATTCCACCCTCCATAGCGGGAGACCCCAGATGCGCCAGACACATGCCGAACATGCGGCCTTCTGCGAGGAGGCGCTGCAGCTGGAGGAGTTGGTCGACCGGCTGGTGGCCTTCCATCGCCACTCGTCCGGAGCGGCCCACCCCGAAGATGCCGGGCTGGTTGCCTTCCGCGAACGACTCGACGGGGAAGTGGCGGCCATCGAGCCACTGCTTGCTGGGGAGGAGGATCGCCAGCGTCTGGCCTGTCTTCGGCAGTGGCTCGAGCAGGATCTCGCGCGGCTGGCACCGGTCTTCCTGGCCCGCCGGGAGCACATGCTGGCGGCCAGCTGGGCCGTCGCGCATCCTGACAGTCGGCTCTGCGACCAGGGTCGGGTGCTGCTGGCCAATGCCATCGGCCGGGACCTCCAAGGCACCGGGGGCGATGGCATCGTCGACCCGGGCAGCGACCTGGCCGCGCTGCTGGTGGGGCTGGAATCCCATGGCGAGGCCGGCCTGGCTCGCCAGGCCCTCGATGGCTACCTGCGCCGCTCCGGGGACTACGAGCTGGCTCGCCTGCTCTCGGTGTTTCGTGTCGTCGAGGCTCTTTCCGGTGCGCGGCGCGCCCTGCAGCGCCATCAGGCGGCCGGTGAGGATGGCGAACGCCCTGCCCTGCTGGCTGAGACCATGCGGGAGTGCCGGGGCTACCTGGACCTGGCGGAGGCCTATGCCGAGTTCCGTTTCCCGCCGCTGATCATCGGCATCGGTGTCTCGGGCAGCGGCAAGAGCCGTTTCACCCGGACCCTGGTCGGTCGCCTGGGCGCCGTTCGCCTTTGCTCGGATGTGGAGCGGCGACGGCTTCATGGCATCGATCGACAGGCGGTCGTGATGGAACCGCCTGTGGACATCTTTTCCCGGGAGGCTTCCGAGCGCACCTACCGCAGTCTGGCCGAATGTGCCGGCGCGCTGCTGGAGGCGGGATTCCCGACCTGCGTCGATGGCACCTTCCTGAAGCGCGAGCAGCGCGATCTCCTGCGCCAGCAAGCCGAGGCCCGGGGCCTGCCGGTGTTGCTGGTTAGCTTCGAGGCCGATGAGGCCACCCTGCGCCGGCGCATCGACAAGCGCGCCCGGCGCCACGGCGTCCCGGTCGAGCAGAGCCTCGCCATACTGGCGCGTCAGCGGGCCGATATCGAGGCCTTCGGCGACGAGGAACGCCTGCACCTGCTGCACCTCGATACCACGGCGGACAACGCCGCCGAGACCCTGGCGGGCTTGATCCAGGATCACGTGCGGTTGACCTGAGGACCGCTCAGGAGGTCAGGAGGGGTGAGGCGAGCCCTGGCGGGAAGCGTCGCGCTGGCGGCGCCCCACCAGAGGTGGCGGGGCACCGAGGTTCTGGCGGGCCCAGTTCACCGCTTGGAGGCGGTTGTGCACCTTGATCTTGCGGAAGATGTTGTAGAGATGGGACTTGACGGTGTGCTCGCTGACGAACAGCTGGTCGGCGATCTCGATGTTCGAGGCCCCCGTCCCCAGCATGGCGATGATCTCCAGCTCCCGGTGGGTCAGGCCGCAGACCGGCCGATAGGAGTTAAGCTGCTGGCGGCGAAAGAACTGAATCATTCGCGTCATCAACGAGCGTGACATCCACAGGTTGCCTTCCAGCAGGATCGAGAGCCCCTTGCAGATCATGTCCAGCGAATCGCTGCGGTAGAAGACGCCCTGCAGGTTCATGGCCGAGAGGACCTCGACGGCATGCTCCTCGTCTCTAAGGTTGAAGGCGGCCAGTGACATGTCACTGGCCTCGGCCGCCCTGACATGCCACTGCTGCATGGTGGCCTCGTCGATATGATCCGCATCGAGCAGCACCACGGTCGGTGCGGTGTCCTTGCCCTTCCACTCCGTTCCCGGCGCGACGACCGAGACCGGGCAGTCGAGCTGATCGTGGAGATAGTTGATGAAGAGTTGTGACTGAGGGTTGTTGGCGGTGACCAGCAATACCAGGCTCTTCCCCTGTTCCATGGTCCTAACCCCTTCGCAAGGCGCGGTTAAGTTTCTGATGAGGCAATCAGCCATTCGTGGCACAAGCGCCACACTGGCTATTAGTCTCGGACAGAATGTAATTTTTCGTTACGAACGTTTGGTTATAATTAAATATACTTATGCGCCCTTTTGCTTCTATGTGGACCGATAAGTTGGCCGATCAAGCACTTGCCCCCTGAAAAGGGTTAGGCCACTCCTCTCTCCGAGACCGTTTGTCAAGGAAATTAAGCTTGGTGCTCGGGGTTTCGCGGTTCGATATCTCATGATTTGGCATGAAAAAAGACATCTAAATGGATGACATGCTTCCATACTCCCTGGCCCGACCGTTTCCCCTGCCGGTCTCGGCTCGTAGAATGGGTTATCCCTGACCGTTTGGAGAACCGACCATGACCCCAGCTCTGCTGGTCCTGGCCAGTGGCAATGTCGGCAAGCTGCGCGAGTTCCACCAGCTGCTCGCCCCGCTGGGCGTCGACGTGCGCCCCCAGGCCGACTATGGCGTGGCCGACGTCGCGGAGACCGGCCTGACCTTCGTCGAGAACGCGCTGCTCAAGGCCCGGGAAGCCAGTCGCCTCAGCGGGTTGCCTGCCCTGGCCGATGATTCCGGCCTGGAGGTCGATGCGCTGAACGGGGCGCCCGGCATCTACTCCGCGCGCTATGCGGGCGAGCCGAAGAGCGATCAGCGCAACAACGCCCGGCTGCAGGCGTCCCTCGCGGAGATGTCGGAGGGGTGTCGCCGGGCCCGTTACTGGTGCGTGCTGGTGCTGCTGCGTCATGCCGAGGACCCGGTGCCGCTGATCGTGCAGCGTAGCTGGGAAGGCGAGATCCTGCAGGCTCCCCGCGGTGAGGGGGGCTTCGGCTATGACCCATTGTTCTGGCTCCCCGACCAGGGAGCGAGTGCCGCCGAGCTCAGCGCCGAACAGAAGAACCGGCTCAGCCATCGCGGGCGGGCCCTGCAGGCGCTGGTGGCGGCGATGGGCGCTGGGCAAGACCAGCCATGAGTCCTTCTTCTTCGCCATTGGCCGGCGTGCCGCCGCTGTCGCTCTATCTTCACGTGCCCTGGTGTGTGCGCAAGTGCCCCTACTGCGACTTCAACTCCCATGGGGTCGGACGCAGCGCCGAGCTGCCCGAGGCGAGCTACCTCGAGGCGCTGATCGCGGATCTCGAGGCTGACCTGCCGCTGGTCGCGGGGCGCGAGCTGGTCAGTATCTTCATCGGCGGCGGTACTCCAAGCCTGATGTCGGCCGGTTTCTACGAGCGGCTGCTACAGGCCGTGGCGAGCCGGCTTCCGCTGGCAGCCGACATCGAGATCACCCTGGAAGCGAATCCCGGTACCCTGGAGCGGGGACGTTTCGCCGGCTACCGGGCGGCGGGGATCAACCGCCTGTCGCTGGGCGTGCAGAGCTTCCAGGACGCGCAACTGGCGGCGCTTGGGCGTATCCATGGCGGTGACGATGCCGTGGCGGCCGTCGAGGAGGCGCGTCAGGCGGGCTTCGACAACCTTAACCTCGACCTGATGCACGGCCTTCCGCAACAGACGCCGACGCTGGCGCTGGCCGATCTCGACCAGGCCCTGTCGCTCTCTCCTGAGCATCTGTCCTGGTACCAGCTGACCCTGGAGCCCAATACCGAATTCCACGCCTTTCCGCCTGAGCTGCCCGTGGAGGAGGTCCTGTGGGACATCCAGGACCTGGGGCACGAGCGCCTGGAGGCCGCCGGCCTCGAGCGCTATGAGATTTCCGCCTATGCCCGTGCTGGTCTGAGCTCGCGACACAACCTCAATTACTGGCGCTTCGGCGACTATCTGGGGATCGGGGCCGGTGCCCATGGCAAGCTCAGTGTCCCGGGAGCCGAGGGCCTGCAGATCCAGCGCCGCTGGAAATCGCGGCTGCCCGAGGCCTATCTGCGCCGGGTCAACGACCCGCGGGGTTTCGTGGCAGGCCGCGCCGATATCGACGAACACGAGCTGCCGCTGGAATTTGCCATGAATGCCCTGCGCTTGGTGGAGGGAGTGCCCCTGTCGACCTGGAGGGCCCATACCGGACGCGGGTCGCGTGCGTTGCTTTCCAGGCTGGTCACGGCCCGTAAAAAAGGACTTCTTGTGGAAGATGCCGACTGGCTTAGGGCATCACCTCAGGGTCTACTATTCTTGAACGAGATGCTGGCTCTGATCGATGATAAGTGAGCCAGTGAAGGATGACACGCGCCAACCCAAGGAGAAGAGGACACCATGATCAGATCCATCCGACTGATGGCACCGCTGGCCGCCGCCGCGCTGCTGGTAGGTTGTACCACCACCGATCCCTATACCGGACAGACTCAGCGTAGCCAGACCGGAACGGGTGCGGCCATCGGCGCCGCCGTGGGCGCCGCTGCCGGTGCCCTCAGTGGTGACGGCAGCACCAGCCGCCGCGATCGTGCCCTGATCGGCGCCGCCGTGGGAGCCGCCGCCGGCGGTGGCATCGGCGCCTACATGGATCGTCAGGAGCAGCAGCTGCGTCAGAGCACCCAGGGCACCGGTATCGGGGTCGATCGTCGCGGTGACGACATCGTGCTCAACATGCCGAGCGAGGTGACCTTCGCCTTCGACTCCAGCGACCTGACCCCCAATGCGCGCAACGCCCTCAATGACGTGGCCTCGGTGCTGCAGCAGTACCCCGATACGCGGGTCAACATCGCCGGCCATACTGACAGCACCGGCGACGCCGGCTACAACCAGCGACTCTCGGAGCGCCGTGCCGACTCGGTGGGCAACTACCTGGCCCAGTCCGGCGTATCGCGCAACCGCTTGAACATGCGCGGCTATGGCGAGAACCAGCCGGTGGCCAGCAACGACTCCGATCAGGGCCGGGCCCAGAACCGTCGGGTGGAGGTCACCCTGTCGCCCATCGAGGACCGCTTCCAGCAGCAGTAACTCGGCTTACTGAAGCCGTACCACCCGGGCCCGTCACTGCCGTGCAGTGGCGGGCCTTCTCGTCCTGCCGACTCACGGATCTCCTTTCATGCTTTCCTATCAGCATGCCTATCATGCGGGCAATTTCGCCGACGTTCACAAGCATCTGATGCTGTTCGCGGTCATCGACCACTTGTTACGTAAGAAATCACCCATTACGTACATGGATACCCATGCTGGTCGCGGCCTCTACCCGCTGGCGGCCGAGGAGACCGCGCGGCTCGGTGAGTATCGTGAAGGCATTGCCCGGCTATGGCAGGCGAGGGCGCGCCTGGGTGACGACCCGCTGCTCGGCGACTGGCTCGCCGCTGTCGGGCGGGTCCAGGCGCGGGACGGCCGGCTGGACCACTATCCTGGCTCGCCCTGGTGGCTCTCGGACCGCTTGCGTGCCAGTGACCGGCTGATGCTCTTCGAACTGCACCCCGGTGAGCATGGTCACCTGGCTCGCCAGACACTGCCCGACAATGTGCAGCGCATCCATGGCGACGGCCTCGAGGGGCTGGTGAAGCGCCTGCCGGTGGCCACCCCGCGGCTGTGCGTGTTGGTCGACCCCAGCTACGAGCGCAAGGCGGAGTATGGCGAGGTGGTTGATGCGGTGCTCGAGGCCATGCGCCGGGCCCGACATGCCATCGTGCTGGTGTGGTACCCCCTGCTGCCGCTCGGCCGCCATCGTGAACTGCTGGAAGGGCTGCGCGAGGGCGGCCTGCGCAAGATCTGGCGCAGCGAGCTGAGGCTGCGCGAGGCGGAGGAGGGCGAGCGGGGCATGGTCGGCAGCGGCATGCTGGTGATCAATCCGCCCTGGGGGCTGGATACGCGGCTGGAAGCCGCCATGCGCCAGGTCACGCCGCTGCTGGGGGCGACCTGCCGCCATACTGGTGACTGGTGGGTGGAGGAATAGCAGGGCAATCGTAGTTGGGTCTAGCGAGGGGCGCCGGGGACAGGTCGAAGAGGGGGTCCTACGCCAGGGATGGCGTCGGTAGCGCCCAGGGATGGGTTCACAGCGCCCCCTCGCAGACCTGCCGACGGATCAGCCCCAAGCCACAACGCTAACTGCAAAAGCCCTAGGGGGAGTAGGGGGCTACTTGCCGATGCAGAAACTGCCGAAAATCTCGCCCAGCAGATCATCCGCGCTGAACTCCCCGGTGATCTCCCCCAGGGCCTGCTGAGCGTCGCGCAGGTCCTCGGCAAGCAGCTCACCGGCCCCGTAGCCGGCGAGCTGTGCCTCGCCGTTGCCGAGGGCCTGGCGGGCCCGGTCCAGGGCCTCGATGTGCCGGCGCCGGGCCGAGAAACGCCCTTCGGTGGTGGCGGCATAGCCCATCACCGACTTGAGGTGCTCCTTGAGGCTATCCACTCCCGCGCCGCTCCTGGCCGACAGCCGGATCACCGGAGTGGCGGTGTCAGCATCGATGCCGGGGGCTTCGTGGCTGGCGTCGATCTTGTTGCGCACGAGCGTCAGCCGCGAGGGGTCCCGAAGGCGTGCGACGAATTCGGGCCAGATGGCCATGGGGTCGATGGCCTCGGTGGTGGCGGCATCCACCAGCAGCAGCACCCGATCGGCCTTCTCGATCTCTTCCCAGGCCCGGGCCACTCCGATCTTCTCCACCGCGTCCGGGGTATCGCGCAGCCCGGCCGTGTCGATGACGTGCAGGGGCATGCCATCCAGGTGGATATGCTCACGCAGCACGTCGCGGGTCGTGCCCTCGATGTCGGTGACGATGGCAGTGTCCTGCTCGGTTAGCGCATTGAGCAGGCTCGACTTGCCGGCATTGGGACGTCCGGCGATCACCACGCTCATGCCTTCCCGCATCAGGGCCCCCTGACCGGCCGCGGTCCGCACTTCGGCCAGGGCCGACTGGACCGCGGCCAGCCGGCTGGCGACATGCCCGTCGGCGAGGAAGTCGATCTCCTCCTCGGGGAAGTCGATGGCCGCCTCGACATACATGCGCAGCTCGATCAGCCGCTGGACAAGTGATGCCACGCGACGCGAGAACTCGCCCTGCAGGGAGCGCAGGGCGTTCTCGGCCGCCCCCCGGGAACTGGCTTCGATCAGGTCGGCGATGGCCTCGGCCTGGGCCAGATCCAGCTTGTCGTTGAGAAAGGCGCGCTCCGAGAACTCCCCGGGGCGGGCGAGCCGTGCCCCCAGCTGTACGCAGCGCTCGAGCAGCAGGTCCATGATCATCGGGCCGCCGTGACCCTGCAGTTCCAGGACGTCCTCGCCGGTGAAGGAGTGGGGACCGGGGAAGAACAGCGCGATGCCCTCGTCGATCACCGCGGATTCGCCGCGAAAGGGACCATAGTGGGCGTATCGTGGGGCGGGACAGTGACCGATCATGGCTTCGGCGAGCGTCGTGCAGGCGGGGCCGGAGACGCGGATGATGCCCACGCCGCCGCGTCCCGGTGGCGTGGCCAGGGCGGTGATGGTGTCCTGATCATGGAGACTGGCGGTCATCGGAGGCACCTCTGCTAGAAGGGAGATATTGTCCGGGGCGGGCCCCGTAAACGCCAGACCCCCGCCGGGGCGGGGGTCTGGAGGTGGCAGAGGAGCACCGCGCTACTTGGTCTTCATGCCCTTGCCGATACTCGGGTCGGCCTCGATCTTGCGGGTGATCGTGTACTGCTGAACGATGGAGATGCAGTTGTTGACTACCCAGTAGATGACCAGGCCCGCCGGGAACCACAGGAAGAAGAAGGTGAAGACGATCGGCAGCATCTTCATGATCTTCGCCTGCATGGGATCCGGAGGCGTCGGGTTGAGCATCTGCTGGACGAACATCGAGGCGCCCATCAGGATCGGCAGGATGAAGAACGGATCCTTCACCGACAGGTCCTGGATCCAGAACATGAAGGGTGCGTGACGCAGCTCCACGGATTCCAGCAGCATCCAGTAGAGGGCGATGAACACCGGCATCTGCACCAGGATCGGCAGGCAACCGCCCAGGGGATTGATCTTCTCCTTCTGGTAGAACTTCATCATCTCCTGGGACATCTTCTGGCGGTCGTCGCCGAACTGCTCCTTGAGGCGCTGCATTTCCGGGCCCAGCTTGCGCATGCGGGCCATGGACTTGTAGGCCTTGGCGGAGAGCGGCCACAGCGCTGTCTTCACCAGCATGGTCAGCAGGATGATGGACCAGCCCCAGTTGCCGATCAGGTCGTGGATATGGTCCAGCAGCCAGAACAACGGGTTGGCGATGAACCACAGCCAGCCGAAGTCCACCGTCAGCTCCAGGTGGGGGGCCACGGCTTCCAGCCGCTCCTGCACCTTGGGCCCCATGTAGAGGGTTGCCCCCAGTATCCCCTCCCCGTTGCCTGCCACGCTGCTGGTGGGGCCGGCGAAGGCGGCCACATTGCGGCTGCGGGCGTCGGTGGTGGCGTAATAGAGGTTCTGCTGGTTCTGAGGGGGGACCCAGGCCGAGGTGAAGTAGTGCTGGATGATGGCGACCCAGCCGCCTTCGACGTCGCGGTTGTTGAAGGCGCCTTCCTGAATCTCCTCGAAGCTGACTTTCAGATAGCGATCCTCCGGGGTGGAGTAGGCGGCGCCGAGATAGGAGCGCATGCCCATCTTGGGACCGCTGGAGGGGTCGCTGCTGTTGTCGCGGGCCAGCTGGCCGATGAAGCGAGCCGTGACCGGCTCCGCGGTGTTGTTGGCCAGGAAGTAGTTCACGTCCACCGCGTAGCTGTCACGCTCGAAGGTGAAGCGCTTGATCACCTCCACGCCATTCACCTCGGCGGCCAGGTCGACCTCGAGGCGCTCGTCGTTCTTGCCCAGCCGATATTCGGTCGCCTCGGGGGTGAAGGTGATGCGGCCTTCGTGGCCCTCGAGCTGAAGGCCGGAGCGCGCCACATAGCTGCGACTCTCGCTGTCGGATAGCAGCACATAGGGCCGTTCGGAATCGAGGCTGAAGCGATGTTGGGGCAGCGCGGCATAGACGATGTCCCCGCCCTGGGGGTCGATGCGTACATCGAGCACGTCGGTGACGACGGCGACCAGATCACGGCTGCCCGACGCAGAGGCGGGCTCGCCGGGAATCTCTCCGGTCATGTCGTCCGCCGAGCCGTTGGTCGCGGGTACCGAGAGATCATCGCTACCCGAGGAGGCCGGGTCCTGGCGAGCCCCTTCCGGGGCACTGCTCGTGACGGCGGGAGCTTGCGGCTCAGGGGCCACCTGTCCGTAGTCCTGATTCCACTGGACGATCAGCAGGTAGGCGAGTATCGCCAGGGGAATTACGAGGAGAAGTCGTTTTACGTCCATGAGGGGTCTGCCCGATGGGTAGTGAACATTCCGATGGCGCAACGCAGGTCGCACACCCGAGATACACGAAAGCCTGCCGGAGGCAGGCTGGATAACGCGTGCAGGCTGGCGGCATTCGATACGTCAGCGTGGAGGGTCGCAGCGCAGATGGCAGTGGTGATGCTCATGCGGGCTCCGGGATGCACTGGCACGCTGGGGTGCCGGTCATCGTTCGCGACCCGCGTCACCGCTCTCCTGGATGAGCAAGTCCTTCCCGTGGGACGACTTGCGCGCCTCTCGCTCCAGGCGACGCCACATCCCGTGGAGCTGGCGATGCACAGTGGCATTGTCCAGTTCATGGACTCCTCGTCTTGCCAGCACCACGATATCCACCGAGGGCAGGCGATGCTGCTGAAGCCGGATGGAGTCACGCACGATGCGCTTGAGGCGGTTTCGGTCGACGGCTCTGCGGACGTTCTTCTTGCTGAAGATCAAACCGAGTCGCGGATGACCTCGCTCATTGGGAGAGGCCAGGGCCATCAGCCCCTTGCCGTGGACCTTGAATGCAGCCGTTTCGAAGACACGTCGATAATCCCCGGCTGTCAGCAGTCGCAACTGCTGGGGATAGCCCTGAGTGGACACGCGAGGGCCGCGGTCAGGCGCTCAGACGCTTGCGGCCCTTGGCACGGCGACGGGCCAGTACGGCACGACCATTCTTGGTGGCCATGCGCGCACGGAAGCCATGCACGCGCTTGCGCTTGAGGACGCTGGGCTGAAAAGTACGTTTCATAACTCGTTATTCCCACGTGGTTTTCGGTACGAATCGATCATTCGGAGGCATCCGGATGCCGCTGGCGGCTCCGGGGGTATTCGGTTCAAGACCGGAAATTGTAGTGATTTCAGCCTCGGGGTGCAATTCTTCCGTGCGTCTCGACAGAGCTATCGCAGATAGCAGCACTGCTCGGGGCCGATCCGTCGGCAGGATGTGGTGCCTGGCTGTCCGGTCGTTGAGGCCCCAGGCGATCATCGCCGGGGATCTGGCCCTGTTATCACTATTGGGGATATGTATTGTGAGTAATCCTTTATAGTCTATTAATATCAATATGTTGCTGATAATGTTTTGCTGTGGACAAGGTGGGGATGCCGCGGGGACGGCCTGTCCCGGCCGTCGGCCGGGCAGGCCGAATTCGTGGGTTCCGACATCGGCAGCACGCGGTTTCTCGGTGGGTTGCAGAGGGTTTTCCACAGATCACGTCACGGCGAGGGGCGTGTGGATAACCCGCCGCCTGGGCGATACAATAGGCGGTCGTTTTCAATGCAATGGTGAGGTCGCGTGTCACTGGCTCTTTGGCAACAATGTCTGGATACCCTGCAGGCCGAACTGAGTTCTCAGCAGTTCAATACCTGGATCCGTCCGCTTCAGGCGGAGGAAGGGGAGTCCAACCAGTTGCGCCTGCTGGCGCCGAATCGCTTCGTGCGTGACTGGGTCAGCGACAAGTATGCCAAGCGGATCAGCGAGCTGATGCGCGAGCTCTCGCCCGCCAAGCCGCCGAAGGTGGTGCTGACCGTCGGCAGTCGCCGCGCGGCGCCGAACCCTCAGCCTCGTGAGCTGGGCAATCCCGTCTCGGCGGCTCGTGTCCCCGTCGCCCCGGCGGTTCAAGTGACGCCGCGGGGGGATGTGGGGGACGAGCGCGAGATCGATCAGCTGCGCGAGGAAAGAAGCGGCCAGCGACGTGGCGGCGAGCGCCAGGTGCAGGTGGAAGGGAGCCTCAAGCACAATAGTGGCCTCAATCCCAATTTCACCTTCGAGACCTTCGTCGAGGGCAAGTCCAACCAGCTGGCCAGGGCTGCCTCCCGTCAGGTGTCCGAAAATCCCGGCGGCGCCTACAATCCGTTGTTCCTCTATGGGGGGGTCGGCCTCGGCAAGACCCACCTGATGCATGCCGTGGGCAACGCCCTGGCGACGCGACGCCAGAATGCGCAGGTGATCTACCTGCATTCCGAGCGCTTCGTGGCCGACATGGTCAAGGCGCTTCAGCTCAACGCTATCAACGACTTCAAGCGCTTCTATCGCAGCGTCGATGCCCTGCTGATCGATGACATCCAGTTCTTCGCCGGCAAGGAGCGCTCGCAGGAAGAGTTCTTCCACACCTTCAATGCGCTGCTCGAGGGCGGCCAGCAGATGATCCTGACATCTGATCGATATCCCAAGGAAATCAGTGGGGTAGAGGAGCGCCTGAAGTCGCGCTTCGGCTGGGGGTTGACGGTGGCCATCGAGCCGCCGGAGCTGGAGACTCGGGTGGCGATCCTGATGAAAAAGGCCGATCAGGCCAAGGTCGACTTGCCCCACGACGCCGCCTTCTTCATTGCCCAGAAGATCCGCTCCAACGTGCGTGAGCTGGAGGGTGCCCTGAAGAAAGTGATCGCCGACTCTCACTTCATGGGCAAGACGATTACCCAGGACTTCATCCGCGAATCCCTTAAGGACCTGCTGGCCCTTCAGGACAAGCAAGTCGGTGTGGACAATATCCAGCGCACCGTGGCCGAGTACTACAAGATCAAACTTGCCGACCTGCTCTCCAAGCGCCGTTCGCGCTCGGTGGCCCGGCCCCGGCAGGTCGCCATGGCCCTGGCCAAGGAGCTGACCAACCATAGCCTCCCGGAGATCGGAGATGCCTTCGGTGGCCGCGATCACACCACGGTACTGCATGCCTGCCGCAAGGTGAAGGCATTGCAGGAGGAGAGCGCGGATATCCGCGAGGACTACAAGAATCTGCTGCGGCTGTTGACCAGCTGAACGGAACACCAGCGGTCGGTCGCCGGCCTCAATTCCTCCAGGACAAGTAGTGGAGCCGACATGAAATTTTCCATCTCCCGAGAAGCGCTGCTGCGCCCGTTGACGCTGGTTGCCGGCGTGGTGGAGCGACGCCAGACCCTTCCGGTACTCTCCAACGTGCTGATTCAGGTCGACCAGGATCAGGTGTCCCTTACCGGCACCGATCTCGAGGTAGAGCTGATCGGTCGCACCGCCGCCAGCCTGGTGGAGGAGCCGGGATCGGCGACGGTGCCTGCCCGCAAGCTCATGGATATCTGCAAGTCATTGCCGGACCAGTCGGAGATCCAGCTATCCCTCGAGGAGGGCAGGGCGGTACTGCGCAGCGGTCGCTCGCGCTTCACCCTCTCGACCCTGCCGGTGGCCGAGTTTCCCAATATTGAGGATGACCCGGGCAACGTCGAGCTCAGTCTGCCGCGGGGCACCCTGAAACATCTGATCGATGCGACCTCCTTCGCCATGGCCCAGCAGGACGTCCGTTATTACCTCAATGGCATGCTGCTCGAGCTGGGCCACAATCTGGTGCGCACCGTGGCCACCGACGGCCATCGCCTGGCCGTCTGCTCGCGTCCGGCAGAGATCCAGGTGGAGCCCGCCCAGAAGTTGATCGTGCCGCGCAAGGGGGTCCTGGAGCTGGTGCGCCTGCTCGATGATGGCGAGGAGCCGGTGAGTCTGACCCTCGGTGCCAGCCATGTGCGGGCCCATACCGGAGACTTCACCTTCACGTCCAAGCTGGTGGATGGCAAGTTCCCCGACTACGAACGGGTCGTGCCACGCGGTGGTGACAAGGTCATCATCGCGGACCGTGCCGAGCTGCGTCAGGTGCTGTCGCGTACGGCCATCCTCTCCAACGAGAAGTACCGCGGCGTGCGCCTGAATCTCGAGGAGGGCAACCTACGGGTGATGGCCAACAACCCCGAGCAGGAAGAGGCCGAGGAGAACGTCGCCATCGAGTACAGCGGGCCGGCCATGGAGATCGGCTTCAATGTCGGCTATCTCGTCGACGTGCTCGGCGTGCTGGACGAGGATCGGGTGCAGATGACCCTGGCCGACCCCAACAGCAGTGCGCTGATGGAAGAACCCGGCGGCGGCGATGCCATGTACGTCGTCATGCCGATGCGTCTTTGATGCGCCGGCTGGTGGTGCCCGTGCCGGGCGCCACCACCGCCATAGTCGATCCTGCCTGATGCCTCTCGAACGCCTCGCCTTCCACGGCCTGCGCAACCTGCAGGCCGTGGACATGACCCCGGGCCCACGCATCAATCTGTTCACCGGGGCCAACGGCAGCGGCAAGACCAGCCTGCTGGAAGGGATTCATGTCCTCGGCATGGGGCGTTCCTTTCGCGCCCGCCAGCTGCGTCATGCCGTCACTCACGATGCCGACGCCATGACGTTGCATGGCCGCCTGTCCGGCGATCCGGCGGTGACCATCGGCATACGCCGGCATCGCGAGGGTGGCGAGCGGGAGATGCGCCTGGCGGGTGAGCGTCTGGAACGCGTCTCGCGCCTGGTGGAGACCCTGCCGCTGCAGCTGATCAATCCCGATGCCTTCCGTCTCCTGGAGGGGCCGCCGGTCGGCCGCCGCGAGTTTCTCGACTGGGGCGTGTTTCACGTGAAACATGACTTCCTCGATGTCTGGCGACGCTTTCGGCGCGCGCTGAAACATCGGAATGCCCTTCTCAGGCATGGTAGAATGACAGATGCTTCCCTGGATGCCTGGGAACAGGAGCTGGTGCACTGGAGCGACCGCTTGGACGGCAT
The DNA here is from genome assembly GCF_029889825.1 of Halomonas sp. 11-S5. Lineage (NCBI taxonomy): Bacteria > Pseudomonadati > Pseudomonadota > Gammaproteobacteria > Oceanospirillales > Halomonadaceae > Halomonas > Halomonas sp. 11-S5. The sequence continues at coordinate 125,626 of NZ_JARANW010000005.1, read as the reverse complement.
GCGTCGCGAATGGGTCGGGATGTTCCTGCCGGTGTTCGAGGACACGCTGGCCGAGCTGGTCGCGCTACCCGGGCTGACGCTGCGCTATTCGCGCGGCTGGGACCGCAAGCGTGAGCTCGCGGACATCCTTGGCCACGGACGCGACACCGATCGTCATATGGGCTTTACCCAGCAGGGGCCGCAGCGAGCAGAGCTGGGTATCCGTCTCGGCAAGCGTCCGGCGGTGGAAGTGCTCTCCCGCGGTCAGCAGAAGCTGGTGGTGAGTGCCCTGAAGCTGGCCCAGGGGCGCCTGCTCGAGCAGGTCACCGGCCGCACCTGCATCTACCTGATCGACGACCTGCCTGCCGAGCTGGACCTCGAGCATCGCCGAGTATTCTGCGGCTGGCTGGAGCGCATGCGCTGCCAGGTGTTCATCACCAGCGTCGACCCCGATGCCTTGGCGGGCCTCTGGCAGCCGGACACCCAGGTGGCGATGTTCCACGTGAAACATTCCGAATCGGGGCAGGGACAGCTGCTGCCAATGGACAGACAGACTTCATGACGGAGTAGTCAATGAGCGAACAGGCTTACGACTCATCGAGCATCAAGGTCCTCAAGGGGCTGGATGCCGTACGCAAGCGGCCGGGCATGTACATCGGCGACACCGACGACGGCACGGGCCTGCACCACATGGTGTTCGAACTGGTGGACAACTCCATCGATGAAGCCCTGGCCGGGCATTGCAGCGAGATCCGGGCCATCATCCATCCCGACGAGTCGGTGACCGTGACCGACAATGGCCGCGGCGTCCCGACCGATCTCCACGAGGGAGAAGGCGTGTCGGCGGCTGAGGTGATCATGACGGTGCTGCATGCTGGCGGCAAGTTTGACGACAACTCCTACAAGGTCTCCGGCGGCCTGCACGGCGTGGGGGTCTCGGTCGTCAATGCCCTGTCCGAGGAGCTGAAGCTGACCATCTGGCGTGCGGGCCAGGTACACGAACAGATCTATCATCATGGTGTGCCCGATGCCCCGCTGGCGGTGGTGGGCAAGACGGAGAAGAGCGGAACCCGCGTGCACTTCCGCCCCTCGACCGAAACCTTCCACAACATCGAGTTCCACTACGATATCCTGGCAAAGCGGCTCAGGGAGCTCTCCTTCCTCAACTCGGGTGTGGCCATCCGCCTGATGGATGAGCGCAGCGGAAAGGAGGAGTTGTTCCACTATGAGGGTGGCCTCAAGGCCTTCGTCAATTACCTGAACACCAACAAGACGGTGCTCAATCCGGTGTTCCACTTCAATGCCGAACGCGACGACGGCGTCGGAGTGGAAGTGGCGATGCAGTGGAATGATACCTTCTCCGAGAATATCTTCTGCTACACGAACAATATCCCTCAGCGGGATGGCGGCACCCACTTGGCCGGCTTCCGCGCGGCACTGACCCGCTCGCTGAACCACTATATCGAGGCCGAGGGGCTGCTCAAGAAGTCCAAGGTCAACACCTCCGGTGACGATGCCCGCGAGGGTCTGACCGCGATCATCTCCGTGAAGGTGCCGGATCCGAAGTTCTCCGCCCAGACCAAAGACAAGCTGGTCTCCTCCGAGGTCAAGACCGCGGTGGAGCAGGAGATGGGCCGGCTGTTTTCGGAATATCTGGTCGAGAAGCCCAATGAGGCCAAGGCCATCGTCAACAAGATGCTGGATGCGGCCCGGGCCCGCGAGGCGGCGCGTAAGGCGCGTGACATGACGCGCCGCAAGGGAGCCCTGGACATCGCGGGCCTGCCCGGCAAGCTGGCCGACTGCCAGGAGAAGGACCCCAGCCTCTCTGAGCTCTTCCTCGTCGAGGGTGACTCGGCTGGCGGCAGCGCCAAGCAGGGGCGGGATCGTCGCACCCAAGCGATCCTGCCCCTCAAGGGCAAGATCCTCAACGTCGAGAAGGCGCGCTTCGACAAGATGCTCTCCTCGGCCGAGGTCGGCACTCTGATCACGGCCCTGGGCTGCGGTATCGGCCGCGAGGAGTTCGATCCCGACAAGCTGCGCTATCACTCCATCATCATCATGACCGATGCTGACGTGGACGGGTCACACATCCGGACCCTGCTGCTGACCTTCTTCTTCCGCCAGATGTCGCAGCTCATCGAGCGGGGGCATGTGTTCATCGCCCAGCCGCCGCTCTACAAGATCAAGCGCGGCAAGCAGGAGCTCTATCTCAAGGACGAGCAGGCGATGGTCGACTACCTGACGACGACCGCACTCGACGGGGCCCGGCTGCATGTCAACGCGGATGCGCCCGGCATCGGCGGCTCCCAGCTGGAGGCCCTCGTCAACCAGTATCGTGACGTGATGAAGCGCATCGATCGTCTGTCGCGCGTCTACCCCAATGTGGTACTGCGCAAGATCGTCCATGCGGCGCATCTCGACGGCGAGCAGAGCCTGCGCGACCGCGTCACCATGCAGAACTGGATCGAGTACCTGCAGGGCGAGATGGATGCGCTGGTCTCCTACGAAGGAGGGCCGCGTTATACCTTCCGCCTCGAGGAGGAGGACGAGCGTGGCGTCTTCCTCCCGGCGGTGACGCTGACGGCCCATGGCGTCACTACCGACTATGTCTGGGGTATCGATTTCTTCACCAGTGCCGATTATTCCGCCATGGCAGGCCTGGGTGGGACACTGGATGGCCTGATGGAGGAGGGCAGCTATGTGGCTCGCGGGGAGCGACAGAAGCCCGTCGCGACCTTTTATGATGCCCTGGCATGGCTGATGGCCGAGGCCCAGCGTGGCCTCTCCATCCAGCGCTACAAGGGGCTGGGCGAGATGAACCCGGATCAGCTCTGGGAAACGACCATGAACCCGGATACCCGTCGCATGCTGCGGGTCTCCATCGAGGATGCGGTTGCCGCCGACATGATGTTCAATACGCTGATGGGTGACGAGGTCGAACCCCGGCGCGACTTCATCGAACGCTATGCGCTTGTGGCCAACCTGGATATCTGATATCCGAGGCAACATGTTCCACGTGAAACATCACACCGCCTGAGTGCAACACAACGACAAGGCCGGCCATGAGGGCCGGCCTTGTCGCATTCAGCGTGCTGTCTTTCTGGCCGGACGGCTTTGCTCGTCGCTGTCTCCCCGGGCCAGAAGCCAATCCACGAAGGCGGCCAGGTCATCGAAGACCATCGCGCCGTCGAGCCCTTCCCCCTTTTCCTCCGTCCGGCGACCCTTGCCGGTGCGGACCAGCACCGGCTTGCAACCCAATGGCTCGCCGGCTTGCAGGTCGCGCAGGCTATCGCCGACCATCCAGCTGCCGCTAAGATCCTCCATCGATAATGCCTCCCGGACTTCTTCCAGCAGGCCAGGCAAGGGTTTGCGGCACCCACAGCCGTCATCCGGCCCATGAGGACAGTGGGCGATATGGGCAATCTCCCCGCCGGCCTCGCGAACCAGTTCGCGGAGCCGGTCATGGATGGCCTCTAGCATCTCCACGTCATAGTAGCCGCGGGCAATGCCGGACTGGTTGGTAGCGACGGCCACCGTCCATCCGGCACGGCTGAGCCTGGCGATGGCCTCGATGGCGGCAGGGTAGGGGATCCATTCCTCCAGGGACTTCACGTACTCGTCGGAGTCCTGGTTGATGACGCCATCGCGGTCGAGGATCACGAGCCGGTCGGCTGCGGGCATGGTGGCAGTTTCCTAGGGTGGATTGTCTTTGCAGCAGGAGTGTTTCACGTGGAACATCGTCTGCCAAGAGGCCAAGAGGCCAAGAGGCCAAGAGGCCAAGAGGCCAAGAGGCCAAGAGGCCAAGAGGCCAAGAGGCCAAGAGGCCAAGAGGCCAAGAGGCCAAGAGGCCAAGAGGCCAAGAGGGCAGAGCATCGTCTGCTTGAGCCAGCCCCTAGCTCCGTCTTGGGTGTTTCACGTGAAACAGCGCCATCCGGCCATGAAAAAGGCCGGCGATTGCTCGCCGGCCTCGGTGTCACCTGGAGCTCTTGTTACTGCTGGAGCAGGGCGATATCCGCCACCTCCAGGAAGAGGGCCTGGAGGCCGGCGAGCAGGGCCAGGCGGTTGCGGCGCACGGCAGGCTCCTCGGCCATGACCATGACCTGGTCGAAGAAGGTGTCCACCGGCTCCCGCAGGCCAGCCAGGGAGTCCAGTGCCTCGCTGTAGCGAGCCTCGGCGAAGAGTGGCATCACCGCCTGACGATGCGACGCCAGGGCGTCGTAGAGGGCCTTCTCGGCGGTCTCCTGGAGCAGGCCGGCTTCGACCTCGGTGGTGCCGTCGTGCTGCTGCTTGGTGAGGATGTTGGAGACCCGCTTGTTGGCGGCGGCCAGGGCCGCGGCCTCCTCGCGGCGAGAGAAGCCCTGGACGGCGCGCAGGCGACGCGCGAAGTCGAGGGGCTGGGTCACCGGACGGGCACGCACGGCGAGGTAGACCTCGGTATCGATACCCTCGTCGCGTGCCCAGGCGCGGAAGCGGTCGAGCATGTAGGTGAGCACTTCGTCCACTAGCCCCTCGGCGTAGGGCAGTTCCTGGTGCTGCGCCGCGGCAAGCTCCAGCAACTCCCGCAGGTCGAGGGCCAGCTTGCCCTTGACCAGGATGTTGATCACGCCGATGGCGGCGCGACGCAGGGCGAAGGGGTCCTTGGTACCGCTGGGGCGCTGGCCGATACCGAAGATGCCGGTCAGGGTATCAAGACGATCGGCCAGCGCCAGGGCCAGGCCGGTGCGGGTCCGGGGGATCGCATCGCTGGCGAAGCGGGGCAGGTACTGCTCTTCGAGGGCCTGGGCCACCTCGGTGGCCTCCCCGTCGTTGACCGCATAGTAGTGGCCCATGATGCCCTGGAGCTCAGGAAATTCGAGGACCATCTCGGTGACCAGATCGCACTTTCCGAGCTCCGCAGCGCGTCGTGCCTTGGCTACGTCACCGTCGATGCGACCGGCGATGAAGGCCGCAACGGCGGCGCTGCGATGCGCCTTGTCGGCCAGAGTGCCGAGCCGCTTCTGGAAGACCACGCCGGCCAGCTCCGGGGCCCGGTCCGCCAGCGGGCGGCGGCGATCGGTGTCGTAGAAGAAGGCGGCATCGGCCAGGCGCGGACGGATCACCTTCTCGTTGCCCTGAATGACCTGCTCCGGCTGGTGGCTGTCGATGTTGGCGATGGTGATGAACAGTGGCTTGAGGCAACCCTCGTGGTCGAGCAGGTGGAAGTATTTCTGGTTGGCCTTCATGGATGAGATCAGGCATTCGGCGGGCACCTCGAGGAAGCGCTCGTCGAAGCTGCCGGTCAGCGCCACGGGCCACTCCACCAGGCCGCTGACCTCGACGAGAAGTGCCTCGTCGATCACGGCCGTGGCGTCCTGGACCTCGGCCTCGGCCAGCACCTGTTCGCGGATGCGCTCGCGGCGCTTGTCGCGGTCGGCCAGCACCCAGGCGTGTTCCAGGGCGCCGAGGTAGTCCTCGGCGTGGGCCAGCTCGATGGGCGCCGGCGCGTGAAAGCGGTGGCCGCGGGTGGTGCGTCCTGCCTGCAGGCCCAGGGCGCTCGCCTTGACGACCTCGCTACCGTAGAGCATGACCAGCCAGTGGACGGGGCGGGAGAACTCCACCCGGGAGGCCCCCCAGCGCATGTTCTTGGGCACCGGCAGGGCGCCGATGGCCTTCTCGACGATGGCGGGGAGCAGGGCCGTGGTGGTCTCGCCCTGTTGCTGCTCGCGGTAACCGAGCCAGGTGCCCTTGTCGGTCTCCAGATGGATCAGTGCCTCGACACCGACGCCGCAGGAGCGGGCGAAGCCCTCGGCGGCTCGTGTCGGCTGGCCCTCCTTGAAGGCGGCAGCCAGGGCCGGGCCACGACGCTCGACCTCGCGGTCGGGTTGCTTGTCGGCCAGTTCGCGCACCTGGACGGCCAGGCGTCGCGGGCCGCCATGGGCGAGGACCTCGCCGAAGTCGATGTCGGCCTCGACGAGACCCCGGCGGATGCCCTCGGCAAGGGCGTCGGAAAGCTCATCGATGGCGGCCGGTGGCAGCTCCTCGACGCCCAGTTCGACCAGTAGGGTATTGGCAGCCATCAAACGTCTCCCTGTTCGGCAAGCAGTTCGCAGCGCAAGGCCTCGGGGGCCAGCGGGAAGCCGGCGGCCTTGCGCGAGTCAAAGTAGGCCTGGGCCACGTCACGGGCCATGGTGCGCACGCGCAGGATGTAGCGCTGGCGTTCGGTCACCGAGATGGCGTGACGGGCATCTAGCAGGTTGAAGGTGTGCGATGCCTTGAGCACCTGTTCGTAGGCGGGCAGCGGCAGGCTGGCATCCAGCAGCTTGGTGCACTCGCGCTCCTGGTGGTCGAAGGAGGCGAAGAGGAAGTCGACGTCAGCGTGCTCGAAGTTGTAGGCCGACTGCTCGCGCTCGTTCTGCAGGTAGACGTCGCCGTAGGTGACGCGGCTGCCATCCGGTGCCACCGCCCATACCAGGTCGTAGACGCTGTCGACATCCTGCAGGTACATGGCGATCCGCTCCAGGCCGTAGGTGAGCTCGCCGGTGACCGGGTAGCACTCCAGGCCGCCGGCCTGCTGGAAGTAGGTGAACTGGGTCACCTCCATGCCGTTGAGCCACACCTCCCAGCCCAGGCCCCAGGCGCCGAGGGTGGGGGACTCCCAGTTGTCCTCGACGAAGCGGATGTCATGGACCAGCGGGTCGAGCCCCAGGTGCTTCAACGATCCCAGGTAGAGTTCCTGCAGGTCGGAAGGGGAGGGCTTCATGACGACCTGGAACTGGTAGTAATGCTGCAGGCGGTTGGGATTCTCGCCGTAGCGGCCATCGGTGGGGCGGCGGGAAGGCTGCACGTAGGCCGCGTTCCAGGTCTCGGGGCCGATGGAGCGCAGGAAGGTGGCGGTGTGGAAGGTGCCGGCGCCCACCTCCATGTCCAGGGGCTGGAGGATCACGCAGCCCTGCTCGGCCCAGTACTGCTGCAGGGCGAGGATCAGGCCCTGGAAGGTTGTCACGTCTGGCGTCGACGGGGGTGTCGAGAGAGTCATTGGAAGCACCGTTGGCCATGAATTCACGAGCCGTCAAGTATACAATCACCGGAAGATCGGTTATAGGCGCAGGCCCGGAGACGAGAGGATTCCCATGATCGTAGTAACAGGCGGGGCCGGCTTCATCGGCTCGAATCTGGTCAAGGCACTCAATGCCCGCGGCCGCGACGATGTGCTGGTGGTCGATGACCTCAGCGATGGTACCAAGTTCGTGAACCTCGCCGACTGCACCCTCGGCGACTACCTGGACAAGGATGACTTCCTCACCCGGGTGAAGGCGGCGCTGAATGGCGAGGAGTCGCACCTGCCGCCCATCGAGGCCATCTTCCACGAAGGCGCCTGCTCGGATACCACCGAGTGGGACGGTCGCTTCATGCTCGAGAACAACTTCGAGTACTCCAAGGTGCTGCTGCACTTCTGCCAGCGCGAGGGCATACCCTTCCTCTACGCCTCCTCGGCGGCCACCTACGGGGGCAGCGAGGTGTTCTTCGAGGCCCCGGAGCACGAGAAGCCGCTCAACGTCTACGGCTACTCCAAGCTGCTGTTCGACCAGTACGTGCGTGCCCGCCACGACGACTTCACCAGCCAGGTGGTGGGCTTCCGCTACTTCAATGTCTACGGCCCTCGGGAACAGCACAAGGGCAAGATGGCCAGCGTCGCCTACCATCACCATACCCAGATCAGCGCCGGCCAGAACGTGAAGCTGTTCGGTGCCTGGGAGGGCTATGAGGCCGGCATGCAGAGCCGCGACTTCGTCTATGTGGGCGACGTGGTGGACGTCAACCTCTGGTTCCTGGACCACCCCGAGGCCTCCGGCATCTTCAACCTGGGCACCGGCCGCGCCGAGCCCTTCAAGGCCATCGGCGAGACCGTGGTCGACTACTATGGCCGCGGCAGGATCGAGTACATCGACTTCCCCGAGGAACTCAAGGGTCGCTACCAGAGCTATACGCGCGCCGACATCAGCCGCCTGCGCGAGGCCGGCTACGATGGCGAGTTCCGTACCGTGGCCCAGGGGGTGCGCGAGTACCTGGAGTGGCTGAATGGCTGAGGCCCTGCAGGTGCCGGTGCCTCGAGAGCCTCGCATCCTGGTGGTCGGGCCTTCCTGGGTCGGCGACATGGTCATGGCGCAGAGCCTCTTCAAGACCCTGAAGGCGAGGCAGCCGGGCAGCCGGATCACCGTGGTGGCCCCCGCCTGGTCGCGGCCGATCCTCGAGCGGATGGACGAGGTCGACGAGGTGGCCAGCCTCGAGGTGGGGCATGGCCAGTTCGGCCTGGCCACCCGGCGGCATCTCGCCCGCTCCCTGCAGGGGCGCTTCGACCATGCCATCGTGCTGCCGCGCTCCTGGAAGTCGGCGCTGGTGCCCTTCCTGGCGCGTATCCCGCAGAGAACCGGCTTCACGGGGGAGCAGCGCCTGTGGCTGCTCAATGACCGCAGGCGGCTCGACAAGGCGGTACTGGACCAGACCGTCAAGCGCTTCGTGGCCCTGGGGCTTCCGGTGGAGGAGGCCGCCCGGGGCGACTTCCCGATACCCCGGCCCCGGCTGCGCCTGGACACCGAGAACCTGGTCGAGCGCCGTGTCGAACTGGGTCTCTCGTCGCGTCCGGCCATCGGCATGATGCCGGGGGCAGAATATGGTCCCGCCAAGCAGTGGCCGCTCGCCTATTTCCGGGAGCTGGCGAGATCGCTGGTGGTGGAGGGGTTCGAGGTCCGTGTGCTGGGAGGTCCCAAGGACGTGGAGGCCGGCGAGGTGATCGCCGATGCGCTTCCCCACACCCACAACCTGTGCGGCAGGACGCGGCTGGCGGATGCCGTCGACCTGCTAGGTGACTGCCAGCAGGTGGTGACCAACGACTCCGGGCTGATGCACGTGGCGGCCGCGGTAGGAGCCCGGGTACAGGCCATCTACGGCTCCTCATCGCCGGCCTATACGCCACCCCTGACCGAGAATGCCGAGGTGCACTATCTCGGCCTCGACTGTTCGCCCTGTTACCAGCGCACCTGCCCGCTGGGCCATACCAACTGCCTGAAGCAGCTCATGCCCGAGCGAATCCTGCAGGCAATGCTGGCGAGCTAGGGCAACTCCTCGGGTGCCTCCGGCGCCTGGTCCTCGGGGGTCTCGACGACCTGTTCGACGACCGGCTCCGGGGGCGGCGGCGGGCCCTGCGGCGGCGCCAGGCCTTCCCACAGACGCTCCTGGAGGGCCGTCTCCTCCCTCAGGCGGGCATTGAGGGTATCCAGCCCGTGTTCCTCGACCAGGGTCGGCTCGGCGGAGAGCAGCGACACCCCCAGCCCCGCGCGATGCCAGTCGATGACGAAGCCCATGGCCTCGAGCATCGTGGGCAGGAGATCCATGGTCGAAGCCTCGACCTCGAGCCGGCGCGGCTCGAGCTGTTCCCCCAGCAGCATGAAGGTATTGTCCCGCTCCCCGGTGACCAGCTGTTCCCAGGCGGAGACGCGCATGGTCAGGTGGTCGCTGGCGACCACCACCAGGGTGTTCTCCAGCAGGCCTTCATCCTCGAGCCGCTCGACCAGCCGACGGGCCAGCCAGGCCGAGCATTCCACCGAATAGAGGATGTCCACGCCGTCGAACTCGCCCTGGCGCTCCCGGCAGTCGCGCGCCGGGTAGCCATGGGGGGCATGGCCGGTGATGCTCAGGTTGACCAGTCCCCAGGGGCCGTCCTGGCGTTCCAGCCGGCGGATTTCCTCGACGGTGAGCTCGTAGAGCGTATCGTCATACAGCCCCCAGCTATTCATGTAACCGGGCTTCTCGAGCCGTGGTTCCAGCTCCTCCCGCCCCAAGACCCTGTCGAAGCCGTGGTCCCGGTAGAAGACCCCCTTGCCGGCGAAACGGGTGCTGGCCCCGCCCATGTAGGAGAGGGCGTAGCCCTTGTCGGCGAGCAGGTCGCCCAGGCAGTCGACGCCCGGCACCACCTTGCCGAGGGGTTCGAACTGGCTGTCATGCAGCAGGCCGGCCGGCATCAGTGGCGTGCCGCACTGGCTGGCGATCATGCCGGCCATGGTCCAGCCGGTGTTGTCGACCTGGCGGACCCCCTCGAAGACCACGGCCTTCTCGCCCAGGGCCTCCAGGTGGGCATAGGCCTCCCCGAAGCGCTCCCGGTCGGTGTAGGTGCGCTCGAGGCTCTCCAGGTAGAGCAGCAGCAGGTTGGGCGGGTCGCGAGGGGCGTCGAGGATGACCGGCTCGACATACTGACGGTCCAGCCAGGCGCCATCGTCGGTGACGATGGCTACGCCGCGTTGCCCGATGCCATAGAGCATGGGGTTGCCTGCCAGCAGGGCCAGGGCCAGCAGGCGTTCCGTCAGCCGCCAGCGATGGTCGACCCGCACCAGCCAGGTGAAGGAGGCCAGCAGCAGGACCATGCTCAGGGTGTAGAGGATGGCGGCAATGATGCGCTCACCGCCGCCATGCTCTTCCATGCCGGCCTGGAGGTGGAAGAATACCGCCCCGAGATCGACCTTGCCGAAGCTGTTGGCCAGGAAGACGTAGAGCCCCCAGAGGGCGATCGGGAACAGCGACCAGGGCCAGACCCTGCGCACGGGCCGGGAAGTCCGTGGCGCGCCCCAGCGCCAGCAGCGGGCCAGCAACAGCCATCCGCCGGTGATTGGCACCATGCTCCAAAGCGGAATGCGGGGCAGCGCGGCTACGGCAAACCCCAGCCACAAACCGATGACGAGCAGGGCCCACCAGCGGGGATGGCGGAGGTGGGTGAGGGTATTGGGAGGCTTCATGACCTGACCGGCGTTTGGCTATTCGACCAGCTTACCAACTCATGTTGATTGATAGGAGGGCAACCATCATGACTTGTCTGTATGGCCTTCCTCTTCATACAGTTCGTTGAGCTTCGCGTATTTCATGTAAGCATGAAATGCCGTGGTCATGGCAACGGTTAAGCCATCGGCGCCCTGGAAGATACCACCTTTCATTATTAGTTTGCGAAAGGCTGCGCTTGCGGCGTGTAGAGCCGGCCGTGAGACGGAGGGGCTGAGGCCACGATCTTTCATGGCCCAGGCATCCCGGGTGGATAGCTGGTTTATGCGTTGAATCCAGTGGGTGAGGTTTTCATAAGTGAAGTGACGGATATGGGCATCCGTATGTTTCACTTTTGGAGTCTGAACCGCGGAGTGAGCCTTCTTGGGAAGGTAACCTGAGGTCTTGCGGTTATAAAGTCTGACGACCTTGTCAGGGTAGAAACCGGCTGCCTTGATCCAGTGTTTGCCGCAGAAGTTGCGGCGGTTGAAACTGTATGCCACCGAAGCATCATCTAGAGACAAGCCGTGAATAGCCGTGATTGCATCATCTTCGAGTCGTTCATCGGCATCCAGGGCGAGGATCCAGTCGTTGCGCGCCCGGGGCACGGCGAAGGCCTTCTGAGGGCCGTCGCCGAGGTAGGGCTGATGGATGACGGCGGCCCCCTTGCGCTCGGCGATCGCCACGGTGTCGTCGCGGCTGCCCGAGTCCACGATGATGATCTCGTCACAGACGGGCGTCAGCGAGGCGATGCAGTCGGTAATGTTCTCCGCCTCATCGAGGGTAATGATGATTCCGGTGATCGGCGTCATTGGCTCGTCTCGCGGGTCGGGAAGTAGCGAAGGTGGTCGGCGATGTGGTTCGCTGCCGCCTTCAGGTCGATGCTGTCCATGTCGCGCTCACCGGCCCCGGGTGGCGGGCAGAAGGCCAGCCGGTGGGCCTCGGCATTGCAGGTCTGCCAGCGCAGCGGGGTGGCCGAGCGACGGGACGGATAGAAGCCCACGGTGGGGCGGTCCAGGCAGCCGGCGATGTGCAGGGGGCCGGTGGAGCCGGCGATGAACAGGTCGGCGGCCGACAGGCTGAGGGCGAAGTCATCGAGCCCGCGGCGGGGCGGCAGCAGGCCTGCCGTGACTCCTTCGCCGACCAGGCGCTCGCGGAGTCTGTCGGCCGCGGCCTCCTCGCCCGGGCCGGCGGTGAGCACCCAGGCCGGGGCGGGGCGACTCGCCTCAGCCAGTCGCGCTTCCACGCCCTGTACCAGGGTCGCATAGCGCTCGAGGGTGAGGTTCACGGCCGAGCCGCCGCTGCCGGGATGCAGGAAGAGCCAGGGTCGCGAGCCGTCCAGCCCCAGCTCATCGGCAATACGCTCCCGCTGCGCCGCGCGAGTCCCCTCGGGAAGTGGCCAGTAGGGCGGCTCGGGGCGTGCCGGCACAGCGAGCCCGAGTTCCGCCAGCAGGGTCTCGGCCAGCTCCATGTTGTAGAGGTACTCCGGCTTCTCGGAACGCGACCTGCGCTGGGTGACTCGGCGGTTGTAGAATAGCTGCGCCCACTTGGTGGCCGGGGCGAGGCGCAGGGGAATGCCGGCCCGCCAGCCCAGCCAGCCGATGCGCGGGGTGGAGAAGAGCGTCAGCAGGGCGTCGAATCGCGCCTCGCGCAGGCGCTGCAGCAGCGTCCGGCGCCCCGCTCGGCCGCCGGCGTCACCGGGGTCGATCAGCACCTCGTCGATCCAGGGGCACTGCCTGGCCAGCGGCGCGGTGTAGGCGGGAACCAGCACGCTGACATGGGGCGCTGCATCGACGGCCTTGAGGCAGGCCAGGGCCGGCCAGGCGAGCATGAAATCCCCGAGCTTGTCGTTGCGAACCACCAGTAGGTGAGGGCGGTCGCCGTCACCGCCGGCAGGGCGAAGTGTCATCATCCGGGCTCCCGAGCCCCGCAACCGCAATGAAGGAGACCTTCGTGTCCCGAAAGGTCATGCATATCTGCCTCTCGAACGGCTGGGGCGGACTGGAAATGTATCCGTCGCGCATTATACCCGAGCTGAGGCGACAGGGGTGGGAGGCCCATGGCCTGGTGCTGGCCGGTTCCCGGGTGGCGGCCAGCATCGAGGAGTCGGGCGTCACGCCCTTGACGGTGCCCTCCCGGGGCCGGGCCCTCCTGGCGGCGCCCAGAATCCTGCGTTATCTGAAGCACCATGATATCCGCATGGTGCATTGTCACAAGTCCAGCGATCTGCGCCTGGCAGCCCTGCTGGTGACCCTGCGTCCCTCGCTGCGACTCTTCTTCACCGACCACATGGGGGTCACGCGTCCCAAGAAGGATCCCTACCACCGCTGGGCCTACGGCAAGGTAACGCGCCTCTTTTCCATCAGCGAGACGACGCGGCAACGCAACCTGGCGGCCTTCCCGTTGCCGCCTGGGCGCATCCGCCGGCTCTACCTGGGCATCGACCCGGCACCCTATGTGCCGCACCTCACCGAGACCGAGCGACAGGCGCTGCGCGACGCGCTCGGTATCCCGCCGGGGGCGGTGGCGATAGGCCTGGCAGGCCGGCTGACGCCGGGCAAGGGTCAGGGCATCTGGATCGAGGCGCTGGGCGGGCTCTCCGAGCGCTATCCGGCGCTGGCCTGGCACGGGGTGCTCATCGGCGGGCTGACCGCCGCAGAGGGCAGCAGCGAGGCCTTCGTGGCCGAGCTGCGCGACCGCGTAGCCGAGCTCGGCGTGGGCGAGCGGCTGACCTTCGCCGGCTTCCGGGCGGACCTGCCGAGGCTGTTCGAGGCCCTGGACATCGTCTGCGTGCCGTCGCGCAACGAGGCCTTCGGCCTGACGGTGATCGAGGCGATGGCCGCCGGCAAGGCCGTGGTCGGTGCCGACAGCGGGGCCATTCCCGAGCTCATCGACGGCGCGACGGGTCGCCTTGCCGCCCCCGATGATCCCCTGGCCTGGCGTGACGCCATGGGGGAGCTGGCCGGGGACGCCGCGCTGAGGCATCGCCTGGGGGAGGGGGCTCGAGAGAAAGTGAATGCTCACTTCACCCTGGCGACCCACGTGCAGGGCCTGGTGGAGGCTTATGCCGACGCCTTGGCGGATGTGCCATAGGCTTCGCGGATGGACGCCATGGCGCCGGGGGCACCGAACTTCACCAGCGAGCGTTCGAGACGCGCCAGGTTGCCCGCCTGCCAGGTGCCCTTGGGGCGCAGCCGGCAGCGGTCGAGGTCGATCAGCCATACCTTGCCCTGCGGGTCGACCAACAGGTTGCGGGCGTTGAGGTCGACGTGATCGAGGCCGGCATCATGGAAGCGCCGGATGGTGGTGCCGACGCGCGCCAGCAACGTGGTGTCGGCATCGCCCCGCTGCAGGAGGTCTGCCAGGGCGCGGGCGCCGGGGATGCGCTCGGTGATCAGGGCGGCGTCGTAGGTGAGGCCATGGCGGGTCACCCGAGCGGCGACCGGCCGAGGGACGGGCAGGCCGCGCGCATGCAGGTCGGCAGTCAGGCGACACTCGCGAAAGGCGCGAGTCCGCTCCAGGCCGGTCCACAGGTAGCGGTCGTCGCTGAACCGGGCGATGAGGCCGCCGCGACGATAGGGCCTGAGCACCCACTGGGCTCCCGCCGCGAAGGGGCTGGCATCCAGGAAGAGGCTGGCCCCGCGCCCCGGGGCCTCGCCGATGACCCAGCCGGCGTCGCGCCAGTAGGCGGGATCGAAGCCGCGTGGGGGGATGGGCGGCGCCGTTTGTGACGCCCGGTCGGCGTCACATAAACTGTCCGCATCATATAGAATGAAAATCTTTCCCGCTCGATACGTTGCCAACCGCATGAAGCATCCTCTGCCCGCCCGACCCCAGCATATCTGTGTACTGCGGCTCTCCGCCCTGGGCGATGTCTGTAACCTGGTGCCGACGGTGCGCGCCCTGCAGCGCCAGTGGCCCGAGGCGAGGCTCACCTGGATCATCGGCAAGGGCGAGCACAGTCTACTGGCGGGCCTCTCCGGGGTCGAGTTCGTCGTCTATGACAAGGCGACGGGGCTCGCCGGCATGCGCGCCCTGTGGCGCGAGCTGGCCGATACCCGCTTCGACGTGCTGCTGCACATGCAGCAGGCGCTGCGGGCCAGCGTGCTCTCCCTGGGGCTCAAGGTTGGTGTACGGGTGGGCTATGACAAGGCCCGTGCCAAGGATGCCCAGCACTGGTTCACCCAGCGCCACCTGGCACCTCATCCCCGAGCCCATGTGCTGGAGTCCTTTCTGGACTTCGCCCGCTTGCTGGGCGTCGAGGACCTCTCGCTGGCCTGGGACCTGCCGGTACCCGAGGCTGCTGTCGAGGAGGCCTCAGACATCACCGGCGAGACACCCTATGTGATGATCAATCCCTGCAGCAGCATACGTCTGCGCAATTTTCGCAACTGGTCCGCCGAGGGCTATGCGGCGGTGATCGAGCATGCCTGGCGCCAGCAGGGCTTGAAGACGGTGCTCACCGGTGGTGGCAGCACCCAGGAGCGCCAGCTCGGAGAGCGCATCCAGGCCCTCTGTCCCCCGGAGGTAGTGACTGATGCTATTGGCCAGACTTCGCTCAAGGGCCTGCTGGCATTGATTCGCAGCGCTCGGTTGGTGATCGCTCCCGACACGGGGCCCGTGCACATGGCCAATGCCCTCGGAACCCCCGTCGTCGGGCTTTATGCTACATCGAATGTGGATAGGACGGGGCCCTACCTATGGCGGGAATTTGCTGTGAATCGCTACGCGGAGGCCGTTCGCACCTTCCTGCACAAGGAGCCTGCGGAACTCCCCTGGGGCCAGCGGGTCCGTCACCCCGACGCCATGTCGCTGATTCGTGCCGAGGACGTGATCGACCGCCTCGAGGCAGTGCTGGCCCAATCCGAGACCCCACAGGACACGGAGTCCCCCGATGAAGCTTGACCTGACCGCCCTGGAGCGCTCCCGCCTGCTGGTGGTGGGCGATGTCATGCTCGACCGCTACTGGCATGGCGGCACCTCGCGCATCTCCCCGGAGGCACCGGTGCCGGTGGTGCGGGTCGACGAGGCCGAGGACCGCCCGGGGGGTGCCGCCAACGTGGCTCTCAACATCGCCTCCCTGGGCGCCCATGCCGCCCTGGCCGGCCTGGTGGGCGACGACGACAATGCCGATCGGCTGGCCTCCCGGCTGGAGGATGCCGGAGTGAGCACTCACTTCGACCGTAGCCCCGGCATTCCCACCATCACCAAGCTGCGGGTGATGAGCCGCAACCAGCAGCTGATCCGCCTGGACTTCGAGGAGGGCCTCGGCGACGTCGACACCTCCGGGCTGCTGGCACGGGTCGAGGCGGCCCTGCCCGACTGCGACCTGGTGATCCTCTCCGACTACGGCAAGGGGACCCTCAACCGGGTCGAGGCGCTGATCCGGCTGGTCAAGGCCACCGGCAAGCGGGTGCTGGTGGATCCCAAGGGCAGCGACTTTCGCCGCTACCGCGGAGCCAGCGTGATCACCCCCAACCTGGGCGAGTTCGAGGCCGTGGTGGGACACTGCCGGGACGACGGCGAGCTCGCCACCAGGGGCGAGGCGCTGCGCGCCGAGCTGGAACTCGAGGCGCTGCTGATCACCCGCAGCGAGAAAGGGATGACGCTGATTCGCGAGGGGCACGAGCCACTGAACCTGCCCACCCGGGCCCGCGAGGTCTTCGACGTCACCGGGGCGGGCGACACCGTGATCGGCGTGCTGGGCCTGGCGCTGGCGGCCGGGCACGGCTTCGCCGAGGCGATGACCCTGGCCAACCTGGCCGCCGGCCTGGTGGTGGCCAAGCCCGGCACCGCAACCCTGTCCATTGCCGAGCTCTATACCGCCCTGCATGGCGACAAGCTGGCCGAGTTCGGGGTGATCGAGGAGCCGGCGCTGATCGAGGCGGTGCGTGCCGCCCAGGCTCGCGGCGAGCGGGTGGTGATGACCAACGGCTGCTTCGACATCCTGCATGCCGGCCACGTCGCCTACCTGGAGCAGGCGCGCCGGCTCGGTGACCGGCTGGTGGTAGCGATCAACGACGATGCCTCCATCGGCCGCCTCAAGGGTCCCAAGCGGCCCATCAATCCCCTGGCGCGGCGCATGCAGGTGCTGGCCGGCCTGGGCGCCGTCGATTGGGTGGTGCCCTTTGGCGAGGACACCCCCCAGCGGCTGATCGAGGCGGTGCTGCCAGACGTGCTGGTCAAGGGCGGTGACTATCGCCCCGAGGAGATCGCCGGCGGTGCGGCCGTCCGCGAGGCGGGTGGCGAGGTCAGGGTACTGGGCTTCGAGGATGGCGTCTCCACCACGGCAATGATCTCCACCATCCTCGATCGCGAGACCTGATGTCGGCGCCACGCCCCTGGGTCCGTCGGGGCTATGCGGCGGCCCTCTACCTCCTCGCGCCGCTGATCTGGCGACGCGTCTGGCGCGAGCAGCTGCCCGGACGGGCGCGTCGCGAGCGGCTGGGCCTGATCCCGCCCGCCGGCGAGGGCGAGCGCACCCTCTGGCTGCACTGCGCCTCGGTGGGCGAGGTGCAGGCCGCCCGGCCCTTGATCGAGGCGCTCGGGCAGCGCTGGCCCGGTCACCGCCTGGTCGTCACCACCATGACCGCCACCGGGGCGGAACGGGTGCTGGCGCTGGCAGGGAATCGCCAGGCTTCAGGGGCCGGAGCCGAAGTGAGCCATCACTTCGTGCCGCTGGACTTCCCCGGGGCGGCCCGTCGCTTCGTCGCCCGCTTACGCCCCGAGCTTGCCATCTTCTTCGAGACCGAACTCTGGCCCAACCTGCTGGCCGCCTGCGACCGGGCCGACGTGCCGGTGGCGGTGGTCAATGGCCGCCTCTCGTCCCGTGCTTTCCGGGGTTATCGCCGCCTGCGCCCCCTGATGGAGGAGGCCCTGAGCCATGTGGCCTGGCTGGCGGCCAAGTCCGAGGCCGATGCCCGGCGCTTCATTGAGCTGGGCATGGCGCCGGCACGCACCACGGTGGTGGGCTCGCTGAAGTTCGATATCGGCAACGGCGACGAGGCTCGGGAGGTGAGTGAGCGCTTGCGCACTCGGCTGGGCAGTCGGCCGGTCTGGGTGGCCGGCTCTACCCACCCCGGCGAGGACGAGCAGCTGCTGGCCGCCCATGCTCGCCTGCGCGAGCGGCTGCCGGCTGCGTTGCTGGTCCTGGTGCCCCGCCATCCCCGGCGTTTCGACGCCGTCGCCGCGCTGTGCCGCCAGGCGGGCCTGACGCTGGCGCGCCGCTCACGCGACGAGTGGCCCCGGGACGACACGGCGGTCTACCTGGGGGATACCATGGGCGAACTGCTGGCGCTCTATGGCGCGGCCGACCTGGCTTTCGTCGGCGGCAGCCTGGTGCCGATCGGCGGCCATAACCTGCTGGAGCCGGCTGCCGTGGGCACCCCCGTGCTCACCGGGCCGGCGTTGGCCAACTTCGAGGACGTGGCCGAGGCGATGCGCGGGGCCGGCGCCCTGGTGGAAGTCGAGGATGCCGAGACGCTGGCCGCCGAGCTGCTGCGCCTGTTCGGTGACCAGGAGGCGCGACAGCGCCTCGCCGAGGCCGGCCGCGACGTGGTCGCGGCCAATCGGGGCGCCCTGGCGCGCACCCTGGCCGGCCTGGAAAGGCTCATGCGGTCGGAGTGAGTGCTCACTTCGTCATGCGCGTCAGGCGGGCAGCAGGCGCTCCACACCCTGTGCGGTGCCCAGCAGCAGCACATCGGCACCGCGGGCCGCGAACAGGCCGTTGGTGACCACGCCGACGATGGCATTGAGCCGTGCCTCCATGGCCTCCGGGTCGTCGATCATGAACTCGAAGCAGTCGATGATCTGGTTGCCGTTGTCGGTGACCACCCCCTGGCGATAGACCGGATCAGCACCCAGCTTGACCAGCTCCCGGGCCACGTAGGAGCGGGCCATGGGGATCACCTCCACCGGTAGCGGGTAGTGGCCTAGCCGCTCGACCCTCTTGGAGGCGTCGGCGATGCAGATGAAGCGCTCGGCGCAGGCGGCGACGACCTTTTCCCGGGTCAGGGCCGCACCGCCCCCCTTGATCATGTGCAGGTGAGCGTTCACTTCGTCGGCGCCGTCGATGTAGAAGGGCACGCTGCCGGCCTCGTTGAGCTCGAAGACCTCGATGCCGTGGCCGCGAAGGCGCTCGGCGCTGGCCTCGGAGCTGGCCACGGCACCGCGGAAGTCATGGCGCAGGGCCGCCAGCCGGTCGATGAAGCGGTTTGTGGTGGAGCCGGTGCCGATGCCGAGGAGGGTGTCGCCTGCGAGGCGGGGGCGGATCTCGTCGATGGCGGCGGCGGCCACGGCGTCCTTGAGTTCGTCCTGGGTCATGTCGTGCTCGCTGTCGGGTGGATGGCGAATGCCGCGCCATTATAGGCGATGCCGGCGGCGGGTGCTGGACGCCATGGCCGCCGCAATGCTACCAATAAGGGTTCCTCGCGGCACCAGTCACGGTGCCCCTCGCGTCACTTCTGGGATATCAGGATGCTCGAAGCTACCGTCAAGAAGATTCTCCAGGCCCGGGTCTACGAGGCCGCTCGGGAAACCCCCATCTCCCCGGCCCACTTCCTCTCCCGCCGTTTCAACAACCAGATCCTGATCAAGCGCGAGGACCTGCAGCCGGTCTACTCCTTCAAGATCCGTGGCGCCTACAACAAGATGGCCCAGCTCAGCGAGACGCAGAAGGCCCAGGGCGTGATTGCCGCCTCGGCGGGCAACCATGCCCAGGGGCTGGCGATGGCGGCCAAGCTGATGGGCGTCAAGGCGGTGATCGTGATGCCCCGCATCACGCCGGAGATCAAGGTCCAGGCAGTGCGGGCGCGGGGCGCCAAGGTGGTGCTCAAGGGCGATGCCTTCGCCGAGGCGGCGGCGCATGCCCAGGAGCTGATCGCCGAGCACGGCTACACCTATATCCCGCCCTTCGACGACATCGATGTCATCGCCGGCCAGGGCACCATCGCCGTGGAGATCCTGCGCCAGCATGGCGGGCCGATCGATGCCATCTTCGTGCCGGTGGGGGGCGGCGGCCTGATCGCCGGCATGGCCGCCTACATCAAGTACCTGCGGCCCGAGATCAAGGTGATCGGGGTGGAGTCCGAGGACAGCGCCTGCCTCAAGGCGGCGCTGGCCGCCGGGGAGCGCGTGGTGCTGGACCAGGTCGGGGTCTTCGCCGAGGGCGTGGCCGTGGCGCAGGTCGGCGAGGTGCCCTTCTCGATCATTCGTGACCTGATCGACGACGTCATCACCGTCAACACCGACGAGATGTGTGCGGCGGTGAAGGACATCTTCGAGGATACCCGGGCGGTCTCCGAGACCTCCGGGGCGCTCTCTCTGGCGGGCCTCAAGAAGTACATCCAGCAGACCGGGGCCGAGCACCAGACGCTCGTCTGCATCAACTCCGGGGCCAACACCAACTTCGACCGCCTGCAGCACATCGCCGAGCGCACCGAACTGGGCGAGCAGCGCGAGGCGATCCTCGCCGTGACCATCCCCGAGAAGCCTGGCAGCTTCAAGAAGTTCTGTCGCACCATCGGCAAGCGGATGGTCACCGAGTTCAACTACCGCTACGCGGACCCCGAAAAGGCCCACATCTTCGTTGGCGTCCAGGTGAAGCCCGGTGGCGAGGACCGCCAGGCCGTGATCGACAAGCTGCGCGGCGCCGGCTATCCCGTGGAGGACCTCACCGACAACGAACTGGCCAAGCTGCATATCCGCCACCTGGGGGGCGGCCGGCCGAAGGAGCATTTCGACGAGGAGGTCTACCGCTTCGAGTTCCCGGAGCGCCCCGGGGCGCTGATGAACTTCCTCACCCACCTGCCCCACGACTGGAACATCTCGCTGTTCCACTACCGCAACCATGGGGCCGCCTATGGCCGGGTGCTGGTGGGCATGCAGGTGCCCAACGGCGACCGCACCCACGTCGAGGAGTACTTCGACGATATCGGCTATCGCTACTGGAAGGAGAGCGACAACCCGGCCTATCGGCTCTTCATGGCCTGACGACGGGCAATCCTCGATATGCCGAGTGAGCGCTGACTCACCGTGCAGCCTGGCGCTCTCGAGTGTTTAGAAATGTAAAACCCTAAGTGTGGCGGTTGTCATACGCAGGCATCAGGCCCTATAGTTTCGGCGTCACCGCACTCTTGCGGTGACCCGATAACAACATTCACAACGACCCTCGCGGTCCTGTCTCCCACGGAGTCAACAATGAAGCGCAAGCCCGATCTGGTCATGGCCCTGGTGCTGGTCTTCGGCATCGGGGTCGTGGCGACCGGCTATGCCCAGGCGCTGGCGGGCGGCTGAATCCCCCGCCAGCCGGGTGGAGAGCGCCACGACCGGAACCGCCTGATGACGACGGCCGATGCAGATGCATCGGCCGTCGTCGTTCGTGCAGGAGGGACCCTCAGGGGCGTATCACCCGGGCATCGCTGACGATGGCGTCCAGCGGCACGTCCCAGGGGGCGGCGGGCAGGCGCTCGACCCGCTGGCAGTCGTGGGCCAGGCCGATCAGGCGCGGGCGAGGCCCCGGGCGGCGGGTGAAGGCCAGGGTGCGGTCATAGAAGCCGCCGCCCATGCCCATGCGCTGACCTCGGTCGTCGAAGCCCACCAGCGGTAGCAGGATCACATCGAGGGCCCAGGCCGGGGTGCGCCGCGCGCGATGCGCCCCGTGGCGGGCCTCGGGCTCCGGAATGCCGAAGCGGTTGGCCACCATGGGCGTTCCCGAATGGTAGTGCACGAACCATAGCTGGTTGCGGGAGAGCGGCTTGAGGACCGGCAAGTGGACGCGGGTGCCGCGGCGCTCGAGCCAGGGAATCAGCGGGGTGGGGTCGATCTCGCCGTCATTGGGCAGGTAGAGGGCCACGCGACGGGCACGCTGGATGTCGGGCAGCGCTCGCAGCTGTCGGCAGAGGCGTTCGGTGGCGTCACGGCGGGCCTCGGCGCTCAGTTCGCGTCGACGGAGGCGCAATTCACGTCTTAGCCGGCGACGGGGGTCGTCGGTCAGGGGGGCGGCGGTATCCTGCATGTGGGTCATGTCGGATGAGGGTTCCCCAGAGTGCCGCTGTCGTTCTGGCCCTTGAACCCAGTGGTTCAAGGTGGGTGGCCGCAGCCGAACCGTCAGGCTTTCCGACGCACGGACATGCACACGGGTCCGGCTAGCATTTGGCCCCCTGGGTACTGCGCATAGGCTCGAGGGACGATAACGACTGGCAAACACCCCAGGGAACACCGTCATCCTACCAGAGGCACGGGCGGGGCCAAAGGGATGATTGCGCCGTCTCAGCGCTCGGGCATGGCGTCCAGCGCCTTCTCGAGGCGGGCATTGAGCTCGTTGAGGCTCTGCTCGCCGGCCCGATGGTCATCCAGGGCCTCGAGCAGCTCATGGGCGATGTTGAGGGCCGCCATGATGGCGATCTTCTCGCGGTCGATCACTCGCCCCCGGGAGTGGATGCCCTGCATGGCGCGGTCGAGGTAGCGGGCAGCCCGCTCGAGCTTGTCCTGCTCCTCCGGCGGGCAGGCGATGGCATAGCTGCGCTCCAGGAGGGTGATCTCGGTGGTGGGCCGCTTGGGCTCGGTCATGGCAGGCTCCGGAAAGGGCCAGGGGAAGGGATCGCACACCGGGTGCGCGTCTTGGGGAGCCGATGCGTTAACATCGAGGCCACAGTTTGAATGCCAGTCACTATAAGAGAGCCGTTTGCGGGCGGTCAACGCGCCCGGCGGCCCCACCAGCGGATCTTGCCATGTCACTGATCAACGAACGCCAGGACTTCTCGACCATTGCCGACACCTTCCTGCTCCACGGGAGCATGCAGTCGCCGGCCTTCCTCGACGGACGCCTCTGCGCCGAGCTTGCGCTGCATGACCTGACCCCCGAGGCCTGGCTGGAAGAGGTCTGCCTGAGCCTCGGGGTCGACCAGCCCCGCGACGAGCCCAGTGCCGAGCGGCTGCTGGGCTGGCGCCGCCAGACCCTCGAGGCCCTCTCCGCCGCCGAGCTCAACTTCGAGCCCCTGCTCCCGGACGAGCTCTTCTCCCTGGCCGAGCGCGCCCTGGGCCTGCAGGAGTGGACCCTCGGCTTCCTCGAGGTGGTGGCCGATGCCGGCGAGGCGCCGCGCGGAGCCTGGTCGCCGGCCCTGCGCGAGGCCCTGGAGGACCTCGAGGGGCTGACGGGCATCGAGACCGATATCGAGGACAGCCCAGAGAACGAGAACGACCTCTTCGCCCTCACCGAGCACGCGCGCATGGCCGCGATGTTGCTCTACACCGAGCAGCATCCCGGCAAGCCCCAGGTCGAGCAGGTCGACGCGCCCACCCACCACTGAGGCCGGCCACAGACCCCCACCCACCCATCCAGGAGCCGTGATGCACCCCGAGATCCTGCCCCGCCCCGCCCCGATCACCCATGACGAGTACCGTGCCCGCCGCCGGGCGCTGATGGATCGGCTGCCCGCCGACTGTGCCGTGCTGCTGCCCGGTGCGGCGCTGGTCACCCGCTCGCGGGACAGCGAGTTCCCCTTCCGCCAGGACAGCGACTTCCACTACCTGACCGGGTTTCCCGAACCGGAGGCCCTGCTGCTGCTGCTGCCGGGCCGCGAGGCCGGCGAGAGCGTGCTGTTCTGCCAGGACCGCGACCCGACGCTGGAGGCCTGGACGGGCATCCGCCTGGGCGCCGAGGGCGCCGTGCGCGAACATGGCATCGACCAGGCCTTCGAGAATGCCGAGCGCGAGGCGCGGCTGGCCGAGCTGCTCGACGGGCGTCATGCCCTCTACCTGCCGCTGGGCGATGCCGAGGCCCTGGCGCTCGCCGAGGAGGTGCGCGGTGAGCTGGCCGGCCGCGCTCGCCGCGGGGCGGTGGCGCCCTCGGCCTTCGCCGACGTCAGCGAACGGATCCACGAGCAGCGCCTGTGCAAGAGCGAGGCGGAGCTGGCGCTGATGCGCCATGCCGGGGCGATCTCCGCCCGGGCCCATGTGCGGGCCATGCGCACCGCTCGCCCGGGACTCATGGAGCGACAGCTGCAGGCCGAGCTCGAGCACGAGTTCCGCTGGCAGGGCGGCAGCGGCCCGGCCTACGCCAGCATCGTCGGTGGCGGCCTCAATGCCTGTGTGCTGCACTACATCGAGAACCATGATCCCCTGGAGGATGGCGCGCTGGTGCTGATCGATGCCGGCGCCGAGTTCGACCTCTATGCCGGCGACATCACCCGAACTTTCCCGGTCAACGGCCGCTTCTCCGAGGCCCAGCGGGCCCTCTACGAGGTGGTGCTGGCCGCCCAGGAGCGCGCCGTCGCCGCGGTCTGCCCCGGCGTCACCTTGGCGACGATCCACGAGGGCGTGGTGCACGACCTCACCGCCGGTCTCATCGAGCTCGGGCTGCTGGAGGGCGACGTCGAGGCGCGCATCGACGATGGCAGCTACAAGCGCTTCTACCTGCACTCGACCTCCCACTGGCTGGGGCTCGACGTGCATGACGTGGGGGCCTACCGCCTCGAGGGCCAGCCCCGCACCCTGCGGCCCGGCATGGTGCTCACCGTGGAACCCGGCCTCTACGTGCCCGCCGCCGACGACCTGCCGGCGGCCTTCCGCGGCATCGGCATCCGCATCGAGGATGACGTGGCGGTGACTCCCGACGGCCACGAGGTGCTGACCGCGGAGGTACCCAAGCGGGTGGCGGATATCGAAGCCCTGATGGACAGGAATTGACCAGCCGAGGAGCGCTCGGAAATGCCTTTATGTAATGTACGTTATGAAATAAAAGAGGGCGCACCATGAGAGCGACATCGCGGCCGCGGGTGGATATCGCCATCATCGGCGGCGGCCTGGTGGGCGCCAGTCTGGGCTGCGCCCTGGCCCCGCTGGTCGAGCGGGCGGGGCTCAGGGTGGCGGTGATCGAGGCGGCACCACTGCAGCCGCAGCGGGCCGAGCCCTGGCAGCCCAGCTTCGATGCCCGGGCCAGCGCCATCGCCGGTGGTTCCGCCCAGCACTTCGCGAGCCTGGGGGTCTGGGAGCACATGGCCGAGATGGCCGCTCCGATCCGCACCATCCATGTCAGCGAGCGGGGACGGTTTGGCGCGACGCGGCTGCGCGCCGCGGAGCTCGGCGTCGAGGCGCTGGGTCATGTGATCCCCAATGCCTGGATGGGGCGAGTGCTGCATGGACGGCTGAGCGAGTTGCCACTGGCCTGGCACTGTCCGGCCAGGGTCGAGGCGATCCACCCCGTTGCCGAGGGGCATCGGCTGCAGCTGTCGGATGGCAGCGAGCTGGAGGCCGGGCTGACGGTGCTGGCCGATGGCGGTCGCTCGGGGCTCAAGGAGCGGCTGGGAATCGAGAGCCGCGAGTGGCCCTACGACCAGCTGGCGCTGATCGCCAGCGTCGAGGTCAGCCGGCCCCACGGGGGCGTCGCCTACGAGCGCTTCACCTCGGCGGGGCCCATCGCCCTGCTGCCGCTCCGGGGCCAGGCCATGGAACTGGTGTGGACTCACGAGCGCGGCCAGGAAGGACGCCGCTTGGCCCTGTCCGACGGGGACTTCCTGGCCGAGCTGCAGCAGGCCTTCGGCGACCGGGCCGGGCACTTCCGGCGGGTGGGGCGCCGCCATGCCTACCCGCTGTCGCTGATCACCGCTCGCGAGACCGCTCGCCCGGGACTGGCGGTGCTGGGCAACGCCGCCCATGCCCTGCACCCGGTGGCCGGCCAGGGCTTCAACCTGGCGCTGCGCGGGGTCATGGATCTGGTGGCCGCCATCGAGGCCGGCAGCGAGCGGGGAGAGGCCGCGGGGAGTACGGCGGTCCTGCAGGACTTCGAGGCGCGTCGAGATGCTGACCGTGACAACGTCATCCGCTTCAGCGACGGCCTGATTCGCCTGTTCGGGCTCGACATGCCCCTGCTCTCCCATGCCCGCGGCGCCGGCCTGGTGGGGCTGAACCTGGTGGGACCGCTGCGTCGCGGACTGGCCCGCCGGGCCATGGGGCTGGAAAGATAGCGGCTGGAACGACAGGGAACGACAAGGGCCGGAACGATAGGAGCGCGAAGGTGGGGCATCGATACGCTGAACAGACAGCATGGCCATCGCGGCCATCACGAGGAGCAGACGCCATGAGCGCAGAACAGGGACGCGCGTCGGCGCCGTTCGAGGTGATCATCATTGGTGGTGGCATGGTGGGCACGGCCCTTGCCTGTCTGTTGGGCCGGGCGGGGCTGGAGGTAGCGTTGCTGGATGCCCGCGAGGCGCCGCTCGACCGCGAGGCCGTGGGCAAGGGGCCGCCCTCCATGCGGGTCAGTGCCCTGACCCCGGTATCCCAGCAGCTGCTGGCGGGGCTGGGCGCCTGGGCATGGATGGCCTCGCGCCGGGTGAGTCCCTATCGCTTCATGCAGGTCTGGGATGGCGAGGGCAGCGGCGCGGTGAACTTCTCAGCGGACCAGGCCGGGGTGCCGGTGCTGGGCCATATCGTCGAGAACGACGTTACCCTGGCGGCGCTGGAGGCGTGCCTGGCCGAGCTGCCGAGCGTCCAGGCGCGCTTCGATGCCCGGGTGGCCGGGCTCGAGGCGGATGCCGCCGGGCGGACGGTGCTGCTGGAGGATGGCAGCCGGCTGACGGCGCCCCTGGTAGTGGCCGCCGACGGGGCCCGGTCACCGCTGCGGGCGATGGCTGGCATCGACGTCAGTTCCCGCGACACCGGCCAGGTGGCCGTGGTCACCACGGTGCGCACGCACCGCCCCCATGGCGGCGTGGCGCGCCAGGTCTTTCTCCCGACGGGACCGCTGGCCTTCCTGCCGCTGCGCATCGAGGGCGATGACCGCCACTGCTCCATCGTCTGGTCCACCACCCCGCAGGAGGCCGAGCGATGGGTGGCCATGCCCGGGGAGGCGCTGGGCGTGGCGCTGGGCGTGGCGCTGGCGGCGGCCATTGACCACCGGCTGGGCAAGGTGACGGTGACCGACCGGGCGCTGGCGGTACCGCTTACCCAGCGCCATGCCCAGCGCTACGTGCTGCCAGGCTTCGCCCTGGTGGGGGACGCGGCGCACAGCATCCATCCGCTGGCAGGCCAGGGGGTGAACCTGGGGCTGATGGATGCGGCGGTGCTCGCCGAGGAGCTGGTCACGGGCCGGCGACGGGGGCTGTCCCCGGGCGATGTTGCGCTGTTGGGCCGCTACGCCCGGCGGCGGCGCGGTGACAATGCCGCCATGCTGGCGCTGATGGACGGTTTCCGGTTGCTGTTCGGGGCGCGCCACCCGGCACTCACTCTGGCGCGTAACCTGGGGCTCTCGGGCGTCGACCGGCTGGGGCCGCTCAAGCGCCTGCTGATGCAGCAGGCGACGGGACATCGCGGCCGCTTGCCTCGCGCCTGTCGCGCCCTCAGCCGCCGCGACGCTGGCTGAGCACATTGAGGGCCTTGAGCAGGTTGAGGGCCTCGCCGAGCTGGTAGTCCTCGCGTAGGCGCTCGCTCATCTCGCTGCGGGTGCGCTGCTCGTCCGGGGAGCGCAGGTGGCCCTCCAGGTCCGCCTCGCGCACGTTCAGGCCACTGCCCTCGGCCACCTCCAGGCGGCCGCGGATCACCTCCACGTCGGGCTCGATGCCTTGGGCCTGGATCGAGCGGCCGTCGGGGGTGAAGTAGAGCGCCGTGGTCAGCTTGAGCCCCTCGCCGTTGCCCAGCGGCATGATCTGCTGCACCGACCCCTTGCCGAAGCTCTCGGTGCCCATCACCACGCCGCGCCGCTGGTCCTGCAGGGCGCCGGCGACGATCTCCGCCGCCGAGGCGCTGCCGCCGTTGATGAGTATCACCAGCGGCACCTCGGCCGCCGCCGTCTCGCGACCGGCCGAGAAGCGCATCGCGCTGTCCGGCAGGCGGCCCTCGGTATAGACGATCAGCCCCTCATCGAGGAAGGCGTCGGCCACGTCCACCGCGGCCTGCAGCACCCCGCCGGGGTTGTTGCGCAGGTCGAGCACCAGGCCCTTGAGCGGCCCGTCGCGCTCCAGGCGGCGGATGGCGCTGCCGACCTGTGCACCGGTGCGGGTCTGGAACTGGCTGACCCGCAGGTAGCCGTAGCTCGCCTCCAGCAGCTCGCTCTTGACGCTCTCGGTGCGGATGACCTCGCGGGTCAGGGTGACCTCCAGCGGGGCGCTCTCGCCCTGGCGCAGGATGGTCAGGCGGATCTCGGTACCCGGATCGCCGCGCATCAGGTTGACCGCCTCCTGCAGGGAGAGCCGGTCGGTGGGCGTGTCGTCGATGCGCAGGATCTTGTCGCGCGACTGCAGGCCGGCCCGGGAGGCCGGCGTGTCGTCGATGGGGGTGATCACCGTCAGCTGGCCATCCTCCATGCCCACCTCGATGCCCACGCCGCCGAACTCCCCCTGGGTGGACTCGCGCAGGCTCTCGAACTCCTCGCTGTCCAGGTAGGTGGAGTGGGGGTCGAGCTCGCTGAGCATGCCGCGCATGGCGTTGCGCAGCAGCTCGGCATCCTCGACCTCTTCCACGTAGCCCCGCTTGATGCGCTCGAACACCTCGGCGAAGGCCTGGATCTCGGCGACCGGCAGGTCATCCTCCGGGCTCTGGCCCTGGGCGGCGGCAGGCAGCGGGGCGAGCGCCAGCAGGGTGGCCGGCAGCAGGGCCGACACCAGGCGGCGCATCACGGTGGGCAGAGCGGCAGGACATAGGGACATGCAGATTCTCGCGGTTCCGGTGATGGCCGCCCAGCATAGCCCGTGGCCGGGCGTCTATGGAATAGCCGGCCTCACGGCTGGCGGGCGATCCAGCGCCGCGGGTCGATGGGGTCGCCGCTGCGGCGTACCTCGAAGTAGAGCCCCGGCCGCTGTTGACCGCCGCTGTTGCCCACCGCGCCCAGGGTGTCGCCGCGGGAGACGGCGGCGCCCACCCCGGCGCTGAAGCGCTGCAGATGGGCATGCAGGGTCATGACCCGATCGCCGTGGTCGACGATCAGCAGGTTGCCGAAGCCACGCATCCAGTCGGCGAACACCACCCGGCCGGCGTGCACGGCCTGGACCGGGGTGCCTGCGGCGGCCTGGATCAGCAGGCCGTTGCGATGCACGCCCGTCCCCTCGTGGAAGGTGGAGGCGATGCTGCCCTGCACCGGCCAGGGCAGCTCGCCGCGGGTCTGCTCGATGGCCGTGGAGGGCGGCGGTTGTTCCAGGCGAGCCAGCTGCTCCTGCACCTCGCGCAGGGTGCGTTCGGCATGGGCGCGATCCTGGGCGAGTGTGGCCAGGCGGGCCTGTTCGCTGGCGAAGCGCTCGTCCAGCCTGGCCACCAAGGCGGCCCGATCCGAGATCTGCTCGGCCAGGGTGGCGCTGCGCGCGGCAAGCTCCGTGGCCACGGCCTCGAGGCGTTGGCCGCGCTGCGCCAGCGCCCGGCGATTGTCGGCCAGTTCGGCATCGAGCCTCGCCAGCGCGTCGAGGCGCTTGTTGCGCGCCCGGGCCAGGCGGTTGAGATAGTGCTGCAGGCGGTCGAGCCGCGCCGGATCGTCCTGATTGAGCAGCAGCTTGAGCTGGGGGGTGCGGCCGAGGCGATAGAGGGCGTCGAGCTGGGCCGACAGGGCCTCGACCTGCTCGGCGCGCTCGACGGCCAGCGGCTCGCGGCGCGCCTCGAGGCTGGCGATTTCGTCGCCGAGGGCGCGTCGCTCGGCCTGCAGGGCATCGAGACGGCGGTGGGTCTCGGCCAGCGCCGTTTCCACCTCGCGCAGGGCCTCACTGGCTTCGTCCCGGGCCTCCCGGGTGGTGGAGAGCCGCGCGGAGACTTCGCGGAGCTCCTCGCCAAGGGCATCGAGACGCGCCTGCGCCTCGCGCTCGGAGGGCTGGGCGGCCAGCGAGGGCGCCAGGCCCATCACCAGACACAGGCCCATTAACAGAGCTAGCCCGGGCCGCCATGCGCCGAGTGTCGCACCGCCTCTCGCCATGCCCAGGCCTCCCAACCGGCTCAGCCGCGCTCGATCAGCACCCGGCCGGTCATCTCCTCGGGGATCGGCTGGTCCATCATCGTCAGCAGGGTCGGGGCGATGTCGCACAGGCTGCCGTCGTCCGCGAGCCGCGCCGGGCGCTCGCCGACATAGATCAGCGGCACCTCGAAGGTGGTGTGGGCGGTCTGGGGCGCCCCGGTCTCGGGGTGGACCATCTGCTCGGCGTTGCCGTGGTCGGCGGTGACCAGGCAGGCGCCGCCGACGCGCTGGATCGCCTCCACCACCCGGCCGACGCAGGCGTCCACGGCCTCGATGGCCTGGATGGCGGCCTCGAAGTCGCCGGTGTGGCCCACCATGTCGCCGTTGGCGTAGTTGCAGACGATCAGGTCGAAGCGTCCGGCATCGATCGCCTCCACCAGCCTGTCGGTGACTTCCGCGGCGCTCATCTCGGGCTTCTCGTCGTAGGTCTTGACCTCCTGAGGGGAGGGCACCAGCACGCGGGTCTCGCCTCGGTACTCGTCCTCGCGGCCACCGGAGAAGAAGAAGGTGACGTGGGCATACTTCTCGGTCTCGGCGATGCGCAGCTGGGTGAGGCCGCGCTGTTCCATCACCTCGCCCAGTGTGTTGACGAGTTCCGCCGGCGGGAAGGCCGCCGGCGCCGGGATGTCGGCGGCATACTGGGTCAGCATCACCAGGCCGTCGGCGGCGAGTCTGGGTCGTGCGCGGCGCTCGAAGCCGCCGAAGCCGTCCTCGACGAAGGCGCGGGTCAGCTCCCGGGCGCGGTCGGCACGGAAGTTCATGAAGATGGCGGCATCGCCGTCGGCCATGGCCACTGGCGCGCCGCTCGGGCGGATGCTGGTGGCGGTGACGAACTCGTCGGTTTCGTCGCGCTCGTAGGCCTGGCGCAGCCCCTCCTCGGCACCGATCGCCTCGAACTCGCCCTCGCCCTCGGTGATCAGGCGATAGGCCTTCTCGACGCGATTCCAGCGGTTGTCGCGGTCCATGGCGTAGTAGCGGCCGATGATCGAGGCCACGAAGCCGTTCTCGGGGCCTACCAGCTCGGCGAGGCGCGCATTGGTACGCTCCAGCGATGCCATGGCGCTCTTGGGCGGCATGTCGCGGCCGTCGAGGAAGGCGTGGACGACGATCCGCCGCGCCCCGCGGCGGGCGGCCAGCTCGGCCATCGCCAGGAAGTGCTCCTCGTGGCTGTGCACGCCACCCGGCGAGAGCAGGCCCAGCAGGTGCACCGCCTTGCCGTCTGCCACGGCGGCATCGATCGGCGCGGTCAGGGCCGCGATGGCGTCCAGGTCGCCGTCCTCGACGGCCTTGGTGATGCGCGTGAAGTCCTGGTAGACGATGCGTCCGGCCCCCAGGTTCATGTGGCCGACCTCGGAATTGCCCATCTGGCCATCCGGCAGGCCCACGTGGCGACCGTCGGTATGGATCAGGGTGTGCGGCTGCTCCTGCCACAGGCGATCCATCACCGGGGTACGGGCGGCGAGCACGGCGTTGTCCCTGGCGTCCTCGTTGTAGCCATAGCCGTCGAGGATGATCAGTGCCACCGGACGCGGGGTAGGGGTGCGAGTATCGGTCATGGGGGAGGGCCTCTATTGTCGTTGTCAGCCCCGGCAGGCACGCGGGTGGTCACCGGGGTCGCGACTTGCATCTGCTTGCGGCATCATATCGCACGGCACCGCCGGACGTCATTTGACTGGCCCGCGGGCCGCGGCCTGCCGTGGCTTCGTGTATACTGGGTGCCGCCGCGATTGGCCGGCCCCGTTCACCGTGCACCCGAGAAAAGAGTTAGCCGAACCCATGATCGATCAGCTGTTCGAATTCGTGCAGAATCACCCGCTGCTGGTGGGGGCCTTCCTGCTGGTGTTGACCGCCTGGCTCGCCTACGAGGTCCGCAACAGCAGCAGCGGAGGCGTGACCTCCGGCGAGGCGACCCAGCTGATCAATCGAGAGGACGCCGTGGTGCTGGACCTCCGCGAGACCGGCGAGTTCAAGGCGGGTCATATCGCCGGCGCGCGCAACATCCCCCAGAGCAAGCTCGACGAGCGCATACGCGAACTCGAGAAGGTCAAGAGCAAGCCGATCATCGTGGCCTGTAAGCAAGGCCAGAGCGCCGGCGTCGCCCAGGCCAAGCTGACCAAGGCCGGCTTCGAGCGGGTGCTCAAGCTCAAGGGCGGCATGGCCCAGTGGCAGGCGGATGGCCTGCCGGTCGTCAAGAAGTAAATTTCGTTCATCGAATCAAAGGACCTTTCCCATGGCGGAAGACAACAACCAGAACGCCGGCGCCAACGGCCAGGCGGCCGGCGAGCAGGACAAGCCCCAGCTGCAGTTCGCCCTGCAGCGCATCTACGTCAAGGACCTCTCCTTCGAGGCACCCAACTCGCCGACGGTCTTCCAGCAGCCGTTCAAGCCCAAGGTCGGCCTGGACCTGAACACCACCACCCGCCAGGTCGGGGAAGGCCAGTACGAGGTGGTCATCAAGGTTACCGCCCAGGTCACCCACAGCGAGGAGGGCACCACCTCCTTCCTGGCCGAGGTCGAGCAGGCCGGCCTGTTCCGCATCAGCGGCATCGAGGGGCAGCAGCTCGAGCACACCCTGGGCGCCTTCTGCCCCAACATGCTCTTCCCCTATGCCCGCGAGTGCATCGACAATCTGGTCAATCGGGGCGGCTTCCCGCCGCTGATGCTGGCACCGGTCAACTTCGAGGCGATCTACGCCCAGAAGAAGAAGCGCGAGGCCGAACAGGCCCAGCAGCCGGGCGAGCAGGCGACTCAGTAAGCGTGAGCGGCCCGTGTCAGTGTACGCCCTGCGCGTGAAGGCCCCGCGCATCCACGTCGCCGCCGACTTTATCGTCGGCGGCGACGTCGTTCTGCCCGAGGGGCCGGCCCGCCACGTGGCCCGGGTGCTGCGCCTGGCCGAAGGGGCGCCGCTGCGGCTCTTCGACGGCGCCGGCCGGGAGGCCCGGGCGGTGATCGCCGAGGCCTCCCGCAAGCGGGTGGTGGCGCGCATCGAGGCCGTGGCCCCGGGCACCGGCGAATCGCCGCTCGCGGTGCATCTGGGGCAGGCGATCTCCAAGGGCGACCGCATGGACTACGCCATTCAGAAGGCGGTCGAGCTCGGCGTGGCGGCGATCACCCCGCTCTACACCGAGCATGGCGACGTGCGCCTCAGGGGCGAGCGCGAGGCCAAGAAGCTCGCTCACTGGCAGGCCGTGGCGGCCAGCGCCTGCGAGCAGTGCGGTCGCGCGACCCTGCCGCCCGTGCATCCCCCGGCCGGCCTGGTCGACTGGCTGGCGGGCCGCGACGAGGCGCTGCGTCTGGTGCTGCATCCCGGCACCGCCGGGGCCCTGGCGCAAGAAGAGGCGCCGGCCACCGCCGCCCTGCTGATCGGCCCCGAGGGCGGGCTTTCCGAGGCCGAGGTCGAGGCGGCCCTGGCCGGCGGCTTCGCCCCCCTGTCCCTCGGTCCGCGCATCCTGCGCACCGAGACCGCGCCGGTGGTGGCGCTATCGCTGCTGCAATCCCGCTTCGGGGATCTGTGAGCGCTGACGCATCCCCGACGCCTCGCGCCTGTTTCCTTACCGGAGGTCATCCATGCCCGATTCCCGAGACCGTCGCCCACCGCCGTCCCCCGCGTCTCGCCCTGCCGGCGCGCGGAGCACCCGAGCGCCCCGGGCATCAATCGGAGACGTGGCCTACCTCGAGGTGGTGACCGTCAACGACACCGGTGCCTTCCTCGACTGGGGCCACCCCCGCGACCTGCTGCTGCCCTACGGCGAGCAGCGTTTCCGTCCCAGCGTGGGCCGGCGGGTGCTGGTGATCATCTACGAAGACCAGCAGGGCCGGCCGGTCGCCTCCCAGCGCCTCGACCGCTTCCTGGCCGACGAGGCCGAGGGCCTGGCGGCGGGCGACGAGGTGGCGCTGGTGATCGCCGAGGCGACCGACCTGGGCTACAAGGTGGTGGTCGATCAGCGCTTCTGGGGACTGCTCTACCGCGACGACGTGAACCGGCCGCTACGCCGCGGCCAGCGGCTCACCGGCTACGTGAAGCGCCTGCGTGACGACCGCCGCCTGGACCTCTCGCTGCTGCCGCCGGGGCCGGCGCGCCTCGACGTGGTCGGCGAGCAGGTGCTCAAGGCGCTGCGCGAGAGCGGCGGCTACCTGCCGTTGGGCGACAAGAGCGACGCGGGGGAGATCAAGGCGCGCCTGGGGGTGAGCAAGAACGCCTTCAAGCAGGCCATCGGGCGACTCTACAAGCACCAGCGGATCCTCCTGGAGCCGGGCGGCATCCGGCTTGCGCCGAGCACGGAGTAGGCCGTTGGGGCAGCGCGGATAGCGAGAGGCGCCGGGGACAGGCTGAAGGGGAGGTCCGAGGACCAAGGAGGGCCGAGGTAGCGTCCAGAGAGGAATTCATAGCGCCTCCCCGCAAGCCGTCGCCGGGTTAGCCTCGAGCTGCACCGCACACACCGCACCGCATCGCCAGCTTGGTGCGCCGCTGGCCGCTGCGGCATACTGACCGCACTCACTCCCCGACCGGAAACACGACGCCATGAGCGAACGCGCGCTGAAGATCGGCGTGGTGATGGATCCCATCGCCGATCTCACCTACAAGAAGGACACCAGCCTGGCCATGCTGTGGGCCGCCCGGGACCGTGGCGCCTCGCTGCACTACCTGGAGCAGGAGGATCTCTTCCTGCGCGAGGGGCGCGCCTTCGGCCGGATGCGCGCGCTCGAGGTGCATCGCGACCCCGGCCACTGGTATGACCTGGGCGAGCCCGAGGTGGCGCCCCTGGCCGAGCTCGACGTGATCCTGATGCGCAAGGACCCGCCGGTCGACGGCTACTTCCTCAACGCCGTCTACCTGCTGGGCTTCGCCGAGCGCGAGGGCGTGCTGGTGGTCAACCCCACCCAGGCGCTGCTGGAGTGCAACGAGAAGCTCTTCGCCCAACAGTTCCCCCAGTGCTGCACCCCGACCCTGGTCTCCTGCAACGAGGCCGTGCTGCGCGCCTTCCACGCCGAGCACGGCGACGTGATCTTCAAGCCGCTGGACGGCATGGGCGGCACCGGGATCTTCCATGTGCGCCCCGACGGCCGCAACCTGGGCGCCATCATCGAAATGCTGAGCGAGCGCGGCAGGCGCCAGATCATGGCCCAGCGCTACATCCCCGAGATCAGCGAGGGCGATACCCGCATCCTGCTGGTGGACGGCGAGCCGGTTCCCTTCGGCCTGGCCCGCGTGCCCATGGCCGGCGAGACCCGCGGCAACCTGGCCGCCGGTGGCACCGGGATCAGTCGCGAGCTCACCGCCCGCGACCACTGGCTGATCGAGCAGGTCCAGCCGATGATCCGCGAGAAGGGACTGATGTTCGTCGGCCTCGACGTGATAGGCGACTACATCACCGAGATCAACGTCACGAGCCCCACCTGTGTGCGCGAGATCGACGACCAGCGCGGCACCGATATCGCCGGCCAGCTGATGGACGCCATCCAGCGCCGTCTCGGCGATCAGCGCTGATCCGGGAGGCCTGTGGCCCATGACGAGCAGCCCCGTCAGCGACCCCATCCAGTATGCCCCGGTCACCCGGCCGTATCGGCACTGGCTGGCCTGGTCGCTGGCGCTGCTGCTCCACCTGGTGGTCATCGGGGTGGTGGCGAGCCGCCAGTTCGCGCCGGCACCCGTCGAGCGCTCCAGCATCGACGTGGTGCTGGTGAGCCGGCCCTCGCCGCAGGCCGTGGAGGCCGCGGCCATCGCCGAGGCCGACCAGCGCGCCGCCGGCACGCCCCAGGACCAGGCGCCGGCGGAGGCCCGGGCCGCACCCATGGATGAGCTGCCCGAGCGGCAGGCGGCCGAACCCGAGGTGGACCCGGCCACTCCGGCCGAACCGGAGCGTACCGCCCGCCCCGATCCTGACCGTCCCAGCGAGGCACCCGAGCCCCCGGCGGCCGAGCGCCCCCGCGAGGCCCAGGCGACCCCCGAGCCCCGCGACAGTGCCCCCCAGTCGGCCGAGACCTCGGCGCCGCCCACCGCTTCGGCCCCCTCCGCCTCGGGACGCGACCTGCTCGCCCAGGCCACCTCCAGCATCCGCGAGCAGGGCCTCTCGTCGGAGTTCGCCGGCGAGCAGCCGGGCGAGGGGCGCCAGGCCGCCCAGCAGGCCGCCGAGGCGCGCTACATCGATGACTGGACCCGCCGGGTCGAGGATTACGGCAACCGGGTGCACCCGGCGCCGCGTCACCTCGAGGGACAGCTGCGCATCCGGGTGGTGATCGGCCGTGACGGTCAGGTTCGCCGGGCAGAGGTGATACAATCCTCGGGACATGCCGAACTCGACCAGGCGGCCCTGGACACGGTGCACGGTGCCGCGCCCTATCGGCCCTTCGACCGGGGCATGGGCAACCTCGACAGCCTGTCCATCACCCGGGTCTGGCGGTTCGGCCAAGGCAATCATTACGGCGTGCAATAGGTCCGCCGGGGAGTCTCATGCAATCCGTGCAACACTTCGGCTTGAAAAACCACTTCCTGCTGGCGATGCCGCACCTGGAAGACCCCAATTTCGCCGGCAGCCTCAGCTACCTCTGTGACCATGACGAGAACGGCACCATGGGCGTGATCATCAACCGGCCCCTGGAGCTGACCCTGGACGCCCTGTTCGAGCAGCTCGAGCTGGGCGGCGACGAGAGCCCCCATCGCGATGCGCCGGTCTACTATGGCGGCCCGACCCACAAGGATCGCGGCTTCATCCTGCATCGCGGGTCCAGCGATGCCTGGGATTCCAGCATCCAGGTCGCCGATGACATCGCCCTGACCACCTCCATGGATATCCTCCAGGCGCTGGCGGACGGCAAGGGGCCCGAGCAGTTCCTGATCTGCCTGGGCTGTGCCGGCTGGGAGTCGGGGCAGTTGGAGGCCGAACTCAAGGAGAATGCCTGGCTCACGGTGGAGGGTCGCGCCGACATCCTCTTCACGGTGCCGCCCGAGCAGCGCCTGGGCGCCGCCGCGGGCATCCTGGGCATCGACCTGAACCTGATGACCCGCGAGGCGGGCCACTCCTGATGAGGGGCCTGCACGCGATGACGGAGCCGGCCTGATGGCCGATGCCGGCTCGCGACTGATCCTGGCCTTCGACTTCGGCACACGACGCATCGGCGTGGCGGTGGGCAACGAGCTGCTCGCCAGTGCCCGGGAGCTCGCGCCCTTGCCGGCCCGGGACGGCATCCCCGACTGGGCGCAGGTGGCGCGGCGGGTGGACGAGTGGCGCCCGGACCTCTTCGTGGTGGGGCTGCCGCTCAACATGGACGGCAGCGAGTCGGTCATGAGCACCCGCGCGCGCAAGTTCGGCAAGCGCCTCTATGGCCGCTATGGTATTCCCTGCGAGATGGTCGACGAGCGCGGCTCCACTCGCGAGGCCAAGTCCATCGCCCGGGAGGCCGGCCACCGCGGCAACTACCGTGAACAAAGCGTCGACGGCATCGCCGCGGTACTGATCCTGAAGGGTTGGTTCGCCCGGCGCGAGGGGCTGCCGCCGCGCTGACGCCGGTCGATCAGGCCGGGCGGGTGCCGCCGTCGCGGTACTTCCTGGCGACGTCGCCCACCGAGATGCAGGTGAACTTTTCGATGAAGAACGCCAGGGTCGCCGGGCAGCGGAAGCGCTCCTCGAAGGCCTCCACCTGCCCTTCCCGCTCTCGCTCGACACTGGCCAGGTAGGCGTCGCCGGCCCTGCGGACCCTGACGGTCGCCTGGCTGTCCTGGTCCTGTTTCTCGACCATCAGCTCGCGCTGCCCCTCGAGCAACTCCCCCAGCACCTTGCCCCCCTCGAGCTCCTCGGGCGAGGCCCAGAGGGGCTGGTCACGGTTGCCGTAGCGATACAGGAAGATCATCGGCAGCACCGAGAAGATGGCCGTCGTCAGCGTCCAGGTCATCGCCGTGCCGGAGAGTTCCGCCGTGAACACCGCGACCAGCTGCACGACGATGGCGACGGCCAGCAGCCCCGCCAGGGGGCGCCACATCCGCGGGTTCATGAATCCCCTGTCCAGGAAATAGCCCCACAGCCCGATCACGACCACCGCCCCCACGCCCAGCTGGATCATGGCGAGCAGCGATCCTCCGCCCATCAGCAGGGCGATGATGCCGATCAGGATCAGCACGGTATAGAAGCCACACAGCAACAGATACGCACGTTTCAGGTTCATCGGTGTTGCGCCTCCAGGCCTGGTCGCCATGCGGCGACGCGGGTTGTCGTTCCCCACCAGCATAGGTGATCGGTCGTCACTTGTAGGCCGCTTAGAAGGCAGCGTCGTCAACGCCTAGGCGCTCGGGGACGAACCAGGGCACGTCGCGCAGCTCCTTGTCGATGCGTTCCTCGACCCCGAGCAGGGTGGCGAAGATCGCCATGCGCACCGGGATGCCGTTGTCGGTCTGGCGGAAGATCGCCAGGCGCGAGTCGCCGTTGAGGTCCACGTCCAGGTCGTTGGCCTCGGGGCGGCTGTCGCGGGGCAGCGGGTGCATGACGATGGTGGCGGGGCTGCAGCGGCTGTCCAGGAAGGCGCGATCCACGGTGAAGTCCCGGGAGAGGTTGAAGCCCTCGCTCATCTCGGCGGTGAAGCGTTCCTTCTGGATGCGGGTGGTGTAGACCACGTCCACGTCGGAGAAGTCGCCGGCCAGGCTCTCGCGGACCTCCACGCTGAGCCCCTGGCGGCTGACTCGCTCGATCAGGTGGTTCGGCATCTCGAGACCGGGCGGCGCCACCAGGGTGACGCGCATCGGGGCGTAGCGTGACAGCAGCTTGATCAACGAGTGCACGGTGCGGCCGTACTTCAGGTCGCCGGTCATCAGCACGTGGGCGTCCCTGAGCGTCTTGCCCTGCAGGGCGAACTCCTTGTCGATGGTGTAGAAGTCCAGCAGCGCCTGGCTGGGATGCTCGCCGGGGCCGTCACCGGCGTTGATCACCGGCACATTCGTCGCGGCGGCGAACTCCGCTACCGAGCCCTGGTCCGGATGGCGCATGACGATGGCATCGCAGTAGCCGCTCATCACCCGGCTGGTGTCGTAGAGCGATTCGCCCTTGGCCATGGACGAGAAAGTGAAGCCGGTGGTGTCGCAGACGCTGCCGCCGAGCCGGCAGAAGGCGGCATGGAAGCTGACCCGGGTGCGGGTGCTGGCCTCGAAGAAGAGGTTGCCGAGCACGGCTCCTTCCAGCACCCGGGTGATCTTGCGGCGCTGGGCGATGGGCTCCATCCGCGCGGCGACGCGCATCAGGTGGTCGATGTCGTCGCGGGACAGGGAGTCGATGGAGAGCAGGTGGGAACGCATCACAGGCCTCGGCGGGTGGCTGGGGGACGGGCGCTAGTGTAACCCTCCGGGGGGATGGCTTCACGGGCATACCGGTATGCCGTCTCACTTGGAGCCATCGCGGGCCGGCAGTGCCGCCGGGGGCGACGGTCAGGCCGCCGGGACCTTGCCGCCCAGCCGCGCGGTGATCTCGGCGGCGGTGTCGCGTACCAGTGCGCCCAGCTCGGCCAGTCGCTCCTCGGGGATGCGCGCCTTGGGCCCGGAAACCGAGATGGCGGCCAGCGGAATGCCGTGTTCGTCGTGGATGCAGGCGGCCACGCAGTGCAGGCCGATGGCGTGCTCCTCCCGGTCGCAGGCGAAGCCCTGTCGGCGGATCTCGGCCAGCCCCTCACGCAGCGCTATGGGACTGTGCAGCGTGTTCTCGGTGACGCGCGCCAGGCCCCGGGCGTCGAGGATGCGCTCGAACTCGTCGTCTGGCAGCCAGGCCATCAGCGCCTTGCCGACGCCCGAGGCGTGCAGCGGCGCCCGGGAGCCGAGCCGTGTGATCATGCGCATCATCTGCGGCGACTCGCTCTGGGCCAGGAAGACCGCCGTGCCGTCGTCGCGCACGCCGAGGTTGGCCGTCTCGCCGGTCTGGGCGGTGAGGCGGCGCAGGAAG
Organism: Halomonas sp. 11-S5; assembly: GCF_029889825.1. NCBI lineage: Bacteria > Pseudomonadati > Pseudomonadota > Gammaproteobacteria > Oceanospirillales > Halomonadaceae > Halomonas > Halomonas sp. 11-S5. The sequence goes on along the minus strand of NZ_JARANW010000005.1, from coordinate 86,017 downwards.
GGGCGGGTGGTGCCGACGAAGTCGCGGGCCTCGAGGAAGCTGTTGCCGATGCGGAAGGTCTTGACGTCAATCTTCCACCCCCCGAGCTCGCTGTCCTGGGTGACGAATCCCTGGCTCTGCAGGGCCTGCAGCAGCCGGTGGGTGGTGGAGGGGGCGAGCTCCGCCTGCTCGGCCACCTCGGAGAGGGCCAGACCGCCGGGGTTGGCCGCCAGGCGCTCGAGCAGGTTGAGCCCGCGCACCAGCGATTGGCTGTGGCCGCTGGTGCTCTTGCCCGACCCGGCGGGCCGTCCCGCTGTCCTGCGCTTGCCTTCGCTCACCCCGATTGTCCTCCTGCGGCATTCTCTCGAGGCCACAGGATACCGTGTCGGCCGGGCGCTGTCGCGGTTGCGGAAATGGCTTCCACCCAGCGCTGACGCCGCGAGCTCAGCGGTTTCGCCGCGGTTTCAGCGATGTCGCCACTGGGGCGGGCGCTTCTCGATGAAGGCGTCGATCCCCTCGCCTGCATCCTCGGCCATCATGTTCCGTGCCATCGCCTCGCCGGCATAGGCGTACGCCTCGTCCAGCGGCATGGCGAGCTGGCGGTGGAACATCGCCTTGCCGGTGCGCACCGCGACGGCGCTCTTGGTGCAGATGCTGGCGGTGAGTGAACCCAGTGCCTCGTCGAGGGCCTCGTCGTCGGCAACTCGATTGACCAGCCCCCAGTCGTGGGCCTGGTCGGCGTCGATGAACTCGCCGGTGAAGAGCATCTCCATGGCCCGCTTGCGCCCGACATTGCGCGACAGCGCCACTGCCGGCGTGGAGCAGAACAGCCCGGCATTGATGCCCGAGACGGCGAAGCGCGCTGAGCGGGCGGCCACGGCCAGGTCGCAGCTGGCCACCAGCTGGCAGCCCGCCGCCGTGGCGATGCCCTGGACTCGGGCGATCACCGGCACTGGCAGGGCGACGATGGCCTGCATCACCGCTCCGCAGCGCGCGAAGAGCCGCTGGTAGTAGGCCTCGTCGGGGTTGGCACGCATCTGCTTGAGGTCGTGGCCGGCACAGAAGGCGCGGCCCTCGGCGGCGATCACCACGCAGCGCACGTCCTCGTCGGCGACCACGCGGTCGAGTTCGCCGCCGAGGGCCGCGAGCATTGCCTCGGAGAGCGCATTGAAGTGCTTCGGCCGGTTCAGCGTCAGGGTGGTCACACCATCGAGATCATAGCGCCGGACCAGGGGGCTGTCATCCTGCATGCTGGGGTCTCCGATGAAAGGGAACAGCCCCCAGGCTAGCACCTCGGAGGCCTTCTTCGCCGGGGCAGGTGACGTCAGACGTCGCTGCGGAAGGCACGATCCTCGCGGGGCAGGATCAGGTTGAGAACGATGGCGCACAGGGCGCCGGGAATCAGCCCCGACTCGATGATCGCCTGGAGGTTGTCGGAAAGCTCGGCGTAGAGCCCCTCCTGGGCCGGCAGGCCGATGGCCGCCGACAGCGAGACGCCGATGATCACCATGTTGCGCCTGTTGAAGTTGATGTGGGAGAGCATCTTGATGCCGGCGCTGGCGATCATGCCGAACATGATCACCACCGCGCCGCCGAGCACGGCATTGGGGATGCTGGAGACGATGGCGCCGAGCTTGGGCAGCAGGCCGGCGATGACCAGGAAGGCACCGCCGATGGCCACCACGAAGCGGCTGACCACGCCGGTCAGCGCCACCATGCCGACGTTCTGGCTGAAGCTGATCTGGGGGAAGGCGTTGAAGATGGCGGCGAAGACGCTGGCCAGGCCGTCGGCCATCACCCCGCCGGAGAGTTCCTTCGGAGTGGGCGGGCGATCCAGCCCCCCGGCGGTGGTCCCGGCGATGTCGCCGATCGACTCGGCGCAGGTCACCACGGCCAGTAGCACCACCGGCAGCACGGCGGCCCAGTGGAACTCCAGGCCGATGGCCAGCGGTGTGGGCAGCGAGAGCCAGGCGGCGCCGCCGATGGCGGAGACGTCCACCAGGCCGAAGGCGGTGGCCGTGGCATAGCCGGCGAGCAGGCCGATCAGCGGGGCCGCCTCCGACCAGATGCCGCGACCGAACTGGTGCAGCCCCAGGGTGATGACCAGCACCAGCCCCGCCAGCAGCAGGTGGTGCGAGGCCCCGAAGTCCTCGGCCCCGAAGCCGCCGCCGACATAGGCCAGGCCCACCGGCATCAGCAGGGTGCCGAGCATGATCACGAAGGTGCCGGTGACCACCGGCGGGAAGAGGAAGCGGAACCAGGGCAGGAAGAGCCCCACCAGGGCCATGGCGACCCCGCCGCAGAGCGCCGCGCCCAGGGCCGCCGGTAGCCCCATGCCCACGGCGATGGGGATCAGCACCGGCACGAAGCCGAAGCTGGTGCCCATGACGATGGGCAGGCGGGCCCCGATGGGGCCGAGCCCCAGGGACTGCACCAGGGTGGCCACCCCGGCCACGAACATGGCGGCCTGGATCATGAAGGTGGTCTGCTCGGCGGAGAGGTCCGCGGCACCGGCGATGATGATGGGCACGGTGACGTTGCCGACGAACATCGCCAGCACGTGCTGCAGCCCCAGGGGGATGGCGCGCCCCAGGGGCGGCATGGCATCGACGTCCTGGGTGCTGCGCACCCGGCGCGCCGTCGCGTCGGCGGGGGACTCGGTGGTCATGGGGTGTCTCCTGTTGTCGTTGTTGGACGTGGTGAGAACAGAGGGAAACGGGATGGGAATCAGACTGATCCGCGCAGCTCGCGGGCGGCCTGGTCATGCCGGGCCAGCAGGGCGTCGAGGTCGAGGTCCCGTGGCCAGCCGTCGATCAGGCGCCAGCGCCCGGCGACCATCACCCGGTCGGCGCGGTGGGCCCCGCACAGCAGCAGGGCCGCGACCGGGTTCTCGGCGCCGGAGAAGCGGGCCTCGTCCAGCCGGAACAGCGCCAGGTCGGCCTGCTGGCCGGGCGCCAGCCCGCCGATGTCGGTGCGTCCCAGGCAGGCCGCCGAGCCGCGGGTGGCCCAGCGGATCACGTCGTCGTGGGTCACCCGGCTCGGCGAGTAGCGCAGCCGTCCCAGCAGCAGGGCCTGGCGCATCTCCTCGGCCAGGTTGGAGTGATCGTTGGAGGCCGAGCCGTCCACCGCCAGCCCTACCGGGCAGCCGGCGGCCTCGAGTTCCAGGGTGCGGCACATGCCGGAGCCCAGCACCATGTTCGACGACGGGCAGTGGGCGATGCCGGTGCCGGCCAGGCCCAGGCGGGCGATTTCGGGGTCGGTGAAGTGAATGCCATGGGCCAGCCAGGTGCGCGGCCCCAGCCAGCCGGTGGCCTCCAGGTAGTCCAGCGGGCGCATGCCGAAGAGCCGCTGGCAGTAGGCCGTCTCGTCCTCGGTCTCGGCCAGGTGGGTGTGCAGGCGCACGTCCTTCTCCTCGGCCAGGCGGGCGCTCTCCTGCATCAGTTCGCGGCTCACCGAGAAGGGCGAGCAGGGCGCCAGGGCGATGGTGGTCATGGCGCCGTCGCCGCGCTGGTGGTGAGCGTCGATGAGCCGGGCACTCTCGTCGAGGATGGTGGCCTCGTCCTGCACCACCGACTGGGGCGGCAGGCCGCCGTCGTCGCGGCCCACGCTCATCGAGCCCCGGGTGAGGGCGGCCCGCACGCCGAGGCGGCGGGCGGTCTCCACCTGGACGTCGATGGCATTCTCCAGCGCGCCGGAGAAGACGTAGTGGTGGTCGGCCACGGTGGTGCAGCCGGACATCAGCAACTCGACCATGGCGAGTTCGCTGGCGAGTGCCAGCTGGCGCTCGGTGAGATTGGCCCAGACGTCGTAGAGGGTCGTCAGCCAGGGGAAGAGTTCCTTGTTCAGGGCCGGCGAGTAGGCCCGGGTCAGGGTCTGGTAGAAGTGATGGTGGGTATTCACCAGCCCCGGCAGCAGCACATGCGCCGAGGCGTCGAAGACCTCATCCACCGGTGTTGTCGGTGTGGCGCCGGAAGGCATTGCCTCCACGATACGTCCGTCCTGAATCACCACACCGCCGGCGGCACGCGCATCGCTGCAGGCGAGCGGCCGGCGGATCCACAGGGTCGGGTTGGGCTGGGGCATGTTGTCCTCCCGGTGGGCCGTCAAGCGGCCGCTGAATGGACAAAGGGTTACCCAAGCCTCGTGTCGGACTGGAGCCTTGGTTCAGGTACCTTCGACATCATGTGTGTACTGTCGGTATTGTCCAATGCGCGGCATGGATTGTGTACAAAATGGGAGGCTTTAGGGCAACTGTCAAGAGCGTGATGCTCAACGCTCATTTGCTCTCGCCGTGCCGCTTACGCGCCGGTCGGGCAGGCCGGCTGCACGGATCCTTATCCATTAAAAGAGCCGCCGCGTCGATGACGCGGCGGCTCCGGTCTGCCGGGAGGGAACGGGGCTCAGTCGGCGTAGTTGCTCTCGGAGTAGAGCACCCGTACGCGCAGGGTGTGCTTCACCTGGCGCAGGGCCTCCAGTGCCCGCGAGCCGTAGGCCTTGTCCACGTCGATGACCACGTAGCCAATGTGCTCGTTGGTCTGCAGGTACTGGCCGAGGATGTTGATGTCGTTCTCGGAGAGCACGCGGTTGATCTCGGAGAGAACCCCGGGCACGTTCTCGTGGATGTGCAGCAGGCGGTGCTTGCCCGGGTGGGCCGGCAGGGCCACCTCGGGGAAGTTGACCGAGCTGACGGTGGTGCCGTTGTCGGAGTAGGTGACAAGCTTCTCGGAGACCTCGATGCCGATGTTCTCCTGGGCCTCGAGGGTGGAACCGCCGATGTGCGGGGTGAGGATGACGTTGGCCAGGCCACGCAGCGGGCTCTCGAACTCTTCTTCGTTACCCTTGGGCTCCACCGGGAAGACGTCGATGGCGGTGCCGTTGAGGCGGCCGGCCTTCAGCGCCTCGGCCAGGGCCTCGATCACCACCACGCTGCCGCGGGAGGCATTGATCAGGATGCCACCCGGCTTCATCAGGGCGATCTCGGCCTCGCCGATCATCCAGCGGGTGGAGGGCAGGTCCGGCACGTGCAGGCTGACCACATCGGCGCGGGCCAGCAGCTCCTCGAGGCTGGCCACCTGGCGGGCATTGCCCATCGCCAGCTTGGTCACCACGTCGTAGTAGATGACGTCGAAGCCCAGCGACTCGGCGAGCACCGAGAGCTGTGAGCCGATGCTGCCGTAGCCGATGATGCCCAGCGTCTTGCCGCGCGCCTCATGGGCGTTCTTCGCCGACTTCAGCCAGCCACCCTGGTGGGCGCGGGCGCTCTTCTCGGGGATGCCGCGCAGCAACATGATCGCCTCGGCCAGCACCAGCTCGGCCACCGAGCGGGTGTTGGAGAAGGGCGCGTTGAAGACAGGGATGCCGCGTACCAGAGCGGCATCGAGGTCCACCTGGTTGGTCCCGATGCAGAAGCAGCCCACCGCCACCAGCTTTTCGGCCGCGCTGAAGACGCGCTCGTTGAGCTGGGTACGCGAGCGGATGCCGACGAAGTGGACGTCGCGGATCTTCTCGATCAGCGTCGCCTCGTCCAGCGAGGTCGGCAGGTGCTCGATATTGGTGTAACCGGCATTGAGTAGGTTGTCCACCGCGCTCTGGTGGACGCCCTCGAGCAGCAGGATCTTGATCTTGCTCTTGTCCAGGGACGTTTTGGCCATGGTCGATTCAACCCCTTCGTCGGCGCGCGCCGCATGCATGTGTCATGAAGATGCTGAAGAGCCTGGGGCCCGCCGGAGACGCTTCGCCCGGGGCAAGGGCAGGCTCGAAACAGGGCCGATAGCTTATCACAGCCGGCATGAGCGAGGATGAAAATGCTGAGCGCCATGGATGAATGGCATGCAAGTTGCCCGGAGCCGGCCGGGGCAGACGACCCCCCCGGGGGAGCGTGTATACTGTCCGCCTATGAACCAGCCACCAGCGAGAGAGGCGATGGCGGAACAGCACAGCCAAGGCAGCGGCGACGAGCCGGCACCGGCCGACTTCGCCGCCACCGTCGAGCGCCTCGAGCAGCTCGTCGAGCGACTGGAGTCCGGCGAGCTGTCCCTGGAGGGGTCGTTGGCCGCCTTCGAGCAGGGCGTGCGCCTGACCCGCGACGCCCAGCGTCGGCTCGACGAGGCGGAGCTGAGGGTGCGCACCCTGACCGAGGGCGAGGCCGGCGGCGTTGACCTGCAACCCTTCGATGCGCCTGCCGCGGAGGACGATGGTGAGCGCTGATCCCCTGGCCGGCCGCCTGGCCGCGGATCGTGCCCGGGTCGACGCCCGTCTCGAGGCGCTCTTCACGGCGCGCACGCCCCCCTCGCCGCGCCTCGAGGCGGCCATGCGCCACGGACTGCTGGTGGGCGGCAAGCGGCTGAGGCCGGTGCTGGTCTATGCGGCCGGTCGCTCCCTGGGCGCCGCGGACGACGACCTGGATGCCCCGGCCATGGCGTTGGAGCTGGTCCACGCCTATTCGCTGGTCCACGACGACCTGCCGGCCATGGACGACGATGACCTGCGCCGTGGCCAGCCCACGGTGCATCGGGCCTATGACGAGGCCACGGCGATACTCGCCGGTGACGCCCTCCAGGCCCTGGCTTTCGAGGTGCTGGCGCGGGCCGCTCACCCCCGGCTACCGGCACTGGTCACCGGCCTGGCCGGAGCCGCCGGGCGCGACGGCATGGTGGCCGGCCAGGCGCTGGACCTCGCCGCCGTCGGCGGGCACCCGGATACCGCGGCGCTGGCGGCCATGCATGGCCACAAGACCGGTGCGCTGATCCGCGCCGCGGTGCGCCTCGGCGGGCTGGTCGCCGTCGACGAGGCCGACCCGCGGCTGGCTGCCTTGCACGCCTATGCCGAGGCCATCGGCCTGGCCTTCCAGATCCACGACGATATTCTCGACGTGACCGGCGACACCGCCACCCTGGGTAAGACCTCCGGGGCCGATGCCGCCCGGGCCAAGCCCACCTACCCGAGCCTGCTGGGGATCGCGGGCGCCCGCCGCCGGGCCGATGCGCTGGTCGAGACGGCCGTGGCGGCCCTGGCGCCGCTGGGCGAGGCCGCCACCCCCCTGGCCGACCTGGCCCGCTACATGATCGAGCGTGACCATTGACACTACAGGGCCCTCATGAAGCTGTTCGATGACATCCCCGTCGAGCGTCCGGCCACGCCGCTGCTCGATACCCTGGATACCCCGGCCGGGCTGCGCGCCATGAATGCCGGTCAGCTGGCCCAGGTGGCCGACGAGCTGCGCGCCTACCTGCTCTACAGCGTGGGCGTCTCCGGCGGCCATTTCGGCGCCGGCCTGGGCGTGGTGGAACTCACCGTGGCCCTGCATCAGGCGCTGGAGACCCCCTATGATCGCCTGGTCTGGGACGTGGGCCACCAGGCCTATCCCCACAAGATCCTCACCGGGCGCCGCGAGGCGATGACCGGCATCCGCCAGTACGGCGGCCTTGCCGCCTTCCCGCGGCGGGCCGAGTCGGAGTACGACACCTTCGGCGTGGGCCATTCGAGCACCTCGCTCTCGGCGGCCCTGGGCATGGCCCTGGCCGCCCGCACCCGCGGCGAGAAGCGCCGGGTCTGCGCGGTGATCGGCGATGGCGCCCTGACCGCCGGGATGGCCTTCGAGGCCCTGGCCCATGCCGGCCATGTGGACGCCAACCTGCTGGTGGTGCTCAACGACAACGAGATGTCGATCTCCGAGAACGTCGGCGGCATGGCCAGCTACCTGGCACGCATCCTCACCAGCAAGCCCTACACCAGCATGCGCGAGGGCGGCAAGCGGGTGCTCTCCCATCTGCCCGGGGCCCTGGAGCTGGCGCGGCGCACCGAGGAGCATATGAAGGGCATGATCAGCCCGGCTACGCTCTTCGAGGAACTGGGCTTCAACTACATCGGGCCCATCGACGGCCACGACCTGCCGCTGCTGGTGCAGACCCTGCGCAACATGCGCGACCTGGAGGGACCCCAGTTCCTCCATGTGAAGACCTGCAAGGGCAAGGGCTTCCTGCCCGCCGAAGCCGACCCCATCGGCTACCATGCCATCACCAAGCTGGAGAAGAACGGCGACACGCCGCCACCGCTCAAGCCGGCCCGTCCGCCAGTCAGCCGCAAGCAGAAGTACTGCCGTGTGTTCGGCGACTGGCTGTGCGACATGGCCGCGGTGGACGAGCGGCTGGTCGGCATCACCCCCGCCATGCGCGAGGGTTCCGACCTGGTGCGCTTCTCGAAGGAGTACCCGGAGCGCTACTTCGATGTGGCCATCGCAGAGCAGCATGCGGTGACCCTGGCCGCGGGCCTGGCCTGCGAGGCCATGAAGCCGGTGGTGGCGATCTATTCCACCTTCCTGCAGCGCGGCTATGACCAGCTGATCCACGACGTGGCGGTGCAGGCGCTTGATGTCACCTTCGCCATCGATCGCGCCGGCCTGGTGGGCGAGGACGGCCCCACCCACCACGGCAGCCTGGATCTCTCCTACCTGCGCTGCGTGCCGGGGCTGGTGGTGCTGGCCCCCGCCGACGAGGCCGAATGCCGGGCGATGCTCAGTGCCGCCTACCACCATCCCGGTCCAGCCGCAGTGCGCTACCCGCGCGGCACCGGCTCGGGCGTCGCGACGCCCGACCATCTCGAGCCTCTCGAGATTGGCCGAGCCGAGTGGCGGCGGCGCGGCAGTGGGGACGCGGTGCGGGTGGCCCTGCTGGCCTTCGGCAGCCTCAACGGCCCGGCGGCGGAGGTGGCCGAGCGCCTCGACGCCAGCCATCTCAACATGCGCTCGATCAAGCCGCTGGACCGTGACGCCGTGCTGGCCGCGGCCGACGAGCACGACCTGCTGGTGACCCTGGAGGAGAACGTGGTCGCCGGCGGTGCCGGCAGTGCGGTCAACGAGCTGTTGGTGGCCGAGGGGGTGCAGGTGGAAGTGCTCAACCTTGGGCTGCCCGACGCCTTCGTCGAACACGGCAAGCCCGCCGAACTACTCGCCGAGTGCGGCCTGGACGCAGACGGCATCGAGGCCTCGATCCGCGCCCGGCTGCCCTGACCCTTCACGTTTCTCTCACGAGGTTGCGATGCTGTTCCTGATACTGATCGGTGCCCTGCTGGGGCTGGCCATCGGCGGCCCCATCGGCCTGTTGGTGGGCGGCGCCCTGGGCTATTGGCTGGGCAGACGCCTGCGTCATCGCCTGCTGAACAAGCTGGTTGGCGTCCAGTCACAGTTCCTAGAATCGACCTTCGCCGTCATGGGGTGCCTGTGCAAGGCCGATGGCCAGGTCTCCGAGGACGAGCTGGAAACCTCCCGGCAGCTGTGGGAACGGCTGCGGCTCAGCGAGGTCCAGCGCGCGCAGGCCCGCGCTGACTTTACCCGCGGCAAGGGCGACGACTTCGACCTGGACGCTGAGCTCGCCAGGGTTCGCCGCATTGCGGCACACCAGCCCGCGCTGCGTCAGGTCTTCCTGCAGGTGCAGCTGGCCGCGGTCGCCGCCGATGGCGAGCTGCACCCTGCCGAGCACGAGATGCTGATGCGGGTGGTGCGGGGCCTGGGCTGTTCCGAGGCCGAGATTGCCCAGGTCGAGGCGATGCTGCGCGGTGGCCCTCGGGGGGAGGACGAACAGGGCCCGTCGCTGGAGGATGCCTACCGGGTGCTGGGCGTCGACCAGGACGCCAGCGACGCCGAGATCAAGAAGGCCTACCGCCGCCTGATGAGCGAGAATCATCCTGACAAGCTTGCCGCCAAGGGCCTGCCCGAGAGCATGCGCGAGGTCGCCAAGGAGCGTACCAGCGAGATCGGCAGCGCCTACGAACGCATCCGCAAGGCCCGCGCCGCCTGACGATGCTCAGGCGGCGAAGGGCAGCACCGCGGTGTAGACCGCGAAGTAGTGGCAGGTGCTGCCGCCCATCACGAACAGGTGCCAGATCGCGTGGTTGTAGGGGATGGCGCTGATGGCATAGAAGGCCACGCCCAGGGTGTAGGTGACGCCGCCGGCGACCAGCAGGGCGAGGCTGGTATCGGACAGGCGGGCCGCCAGTTCGTCGCCGGCGAAGACGATCAGCCAGCCCATCAGCAGGTAGATGGCGACCCGCAGCGTGGCGAAACGGTGGGGCCAGGCCAGCTTGCAGGCGATGCCGGCCAGCGCCAGGGACCAGACGGTGGCGAACAGTGTCCAGCCCGTGGGGCCGCGCAGGTTGACCAGCAGGAAGGGCGTGTAGGTGCCGGCGATCAGCAGGTAGATCGCGCAGTGGTCGAGCAACTGGAACAGGCCCTTCAGGCGCGGGTGGCGGACCCCATGGTAGAGGGTAGAGGCGGCGTAGAGCAGCACCAGGCTGACGCCATAGCAGCCGATGCCGACGAGCTTCCAGGGGTCGACCCGGGCAGTCAGGCTGGCCAGCACGAGCAGCACCACGACCCCCGCGAGGCTGAGCGCCGCGCCGATGCCATGGCTGATACTGTGAAGGAGTTCCTCGAGGCTACTGAAGGGCGTCTCGTCGTCGCGGGTGGGATGCGTCATCGGGGGAGCCTCCTGCCGAGGAGCCAGACCGATGCCGGGGTCCGGTGGCTCAGGGCTTGCGTTCGATATCCACATCGCTTGCCTGGGTGAAGTCGCCCAGCGCCATCATGTGGCCCAGTTTGCCGGCCTTGGTGGTGAGGTACTGCTCGTTATGCGGGTTTAGACCGGTGGTCAGCGGGACGCGTTCCACCACCACCACGCCGGCCTGGGTCAGGGCGTCGACCTTGCGGGGGTTGTTGGTCATCAGGCGCAGCGCCTTGACCCCCAGGTGATCGAGCATCGGCACGCAGAGGTCATAGCGGCGCAGGTCGGCGGCGAAGCCCAGCTGCTCGTTGGCTTCCACGGTGTCGGCGCCGGCATCCTGGAGGTGATAGGCGCGGATCTTGTTGAGCAGGCCGATGCCGCGGCCTTCCTGACGCAGGTACAGCAGCACGCCCCGCCCTGCCTCGGCGATGCGCTTGAGCGCTTCCTGCAGCTGGAAGCCACAGTCGCAGCGCATGGAGAAGAGGGCATCGCCGGTCAGGCACTCGGAGTGGACCCGTCCCAGCACCGCTTCGCCATCGGCCACGTCACCCAGGGTCAGGGCGATGTGATCCTTGCCGGTGGCATCATCCTCGAAGCCGTGCATGGTGAAGGTGGCCCAGGGGGTGGGCAGCCGGGAGGCGGCGATGAATCGAATCGTCACGATGTACCTCGGTGGAAGACCACGGCGTTGTCGACGGGTGGAGGGCCATTCTATCAGGAAGGCCGGGCTGGCTCACCGTTGTGTCACGGGGCTCATCCCCGGGCCATTCGATGGGGTACAATGGCGCTCACATTTTCCGTGGACGAGCGAGCGCATGGAACTCAAGAACGACCGCTTTCTGCGCGCCCTGGCGCGTCAACCCGTCGACCGCACGCCGGTGTGGATGATGCGCCAGGCCGGCCGCTACCTGCCGGAGTATCGCGAGGTGCGTGGCCATGCCGGCAGCTTCATGGACCTGTGCCGCAACCAGGAGCTGGCCTGCGAGGTCACCCTGCAGCCGCTGGAGCGCTACCCCCTGGATGCGGCCATCCTCTTCTCGGACATCCTGACCATCCCCGATGCCATGGGGCTGGGGCTCTACTTCGAGACCGGCGAGGGCCCGAAATTCCGCAAGCCGGTACGCACTTCGGCCGAGGTGGAGGCCCTGCAGGCACCGGACGCCGAGCGAGACCTGGACTACGTGATGCGGGCGGTCGCGACCATCCGCCGCGAACTCAACGGCCGGATGCCGCTGATCGGCTTCTCCGGCAGCCCCTGGACGCTGGCCACCTACATGGTGGAGGGCGCCTCCAGCAAGGACTTCCGTCACGTCAAGACGATGCTCTATGACGCGCCCGACACCATGCACCGGCTGCTCGATACCCTGGCCCATGCGGTCACCGATTACCTCAACGCCCAGATCCGTGCCGGCGCCCAGGCGGTACAGATCTTCGACACCTGGGGCGGGGCGCTCTCCACGCCGGCCTACCTGGAGTTCTCGCTGCGCTACATGGAGCAGATCGTCGCCGGCCTGATCCGCGAGCACGAGGGGCGCCGGGTGCCGGTGATCCTGTTCACCAAGAACGGCGGCCAGTGGCTCGAGGACATCGCGGCGGCCGGTTCCGATGCCGTCGGCCTGGACTGGACGACCGAGCTCGCCGATGCCCGGGCGCGGGTCGGTCATCGCGTCGCCCTGCAGGGCAACCTCGACCCTCACGTGCTGTTTGCCCGCCCCTCGGCGATCCGAGCCGAGGTGGCGCGCACCCTCGACAGCTTCGGCCACGGGCCCGGGCATGTCTTCAACCTGGGGCACGGCATCAACCAGTTCACCGACCCGGACCATGTCACGGCCTTCATGGACGCCCTGCATGACCTGAGCCCGGCCTATCACCGCAACATCGCCCATGGCTGACTGGCTCTACCGGCTGGCCGCCGGGGAGGATAGGCGCTGGCGCCGCCGCTGGGCGCTGCTGGCCTGCCTGGCGGTGTTGGTGATCGCCTGGGGCAGCCTGGCGCCCAGCAGCGAGCTGCCCGAGACGCTGCCCTGGGACAAGGCCAGTCACTTCATCGGCTATGCCGGCCTGGCGGGCCTGATCGGGCTCGCCGGCGTCCGTCTGCCGCTGGCCTTCCTGGCCGCGCTGCTGCTGGGCATCGTCATCGAGTTTGCCCAGCTCCCGGTGCCCGGCCGCAGCGGCGGCGACGGAGCGGACATCCTGGCCAACGGCCTGGGCGCCGCCTCGGCGGCACTGGGGCTGCATGCCTTTCGTCGGGTCTGCCTGCGCCGTCCGCCTCGGGGCATGCCGCGCCACTAGAGGCGCGGCTCCCGGCTGGCGTCGGGCTCTGCCTGGCCGCCGGTCGCCAGGTCCAGGGTCGGCTCGCTGGCGGTGCGCTGGGGGCGGTGGCGTTCGGCAGGGCGCGTCACCCGGGCGCGGCCCAGCACGCTCTCCTCCTCGGGTGCGCTCCTGCTCGCCGCGCTGGTCCAGGCGGCCTCGTGGTCATGCACCGCCGGGCGCCGCTCCCAGGAGCGGGTGACCACGGCGCCGGGGGCGAAGCCGGGGCGCTGTGCGCCCAGGTGGTGGGGCAGCAGCCACAGCTCGGCCAGCAGGCGCAGGGCCACGGCGGCGAGCAGCCAGGTACCCCCGGCCAGGGCCAGGGTCGGCCAGGCGGAGGCCCAGTCGACGGGGGCGAGCCAGGGCGTGCGGGGAGCCAGCCACAGGGCCGCTCCGGCCAGCAGGCCGAGCTGCAGCAGCAGGTGGCAGGTCAGCAGGGTGGTGCGGGCCAGCGGCCGGCGAGGAAACAGGAACTGTCGCATCGGGGTCCTCCCGGGGAATGCACATCGTGGTGATGAGTCGCGCCGACGTCCTTGCCGGCCAGGGCAGGATGCTACCCCAGATCCCGCCGCCCTGCAGTCATTGCGTATCGCCAGGTTGACCAACGGGAGTGCGCTTGCCAATGTGGAACGAGAGGCGGAAGTGGCTGTCCCGTCGGGAGGACTTCCGCCAACTCACCAGCATCAAGGAGCGGCTATGACAACCTATATCGTGGTGGCTGATGCGGCGCGGGCTCGGCTGTTCACCCGCAATGGACTCAAGGTCAGCGAGAAGGACAGCCTCCTCCATGCCGAGGGTCGCATGCACGAGGGGGACCTGGTGACGGACAGCGGTGGCGATGTCCATGAGTCGACCTCGACGACGGCGCGCAGCGCCGGCGGGGAGAATGTCGCGACCCAGCACCACGAGGAGATCTTCGCCCGCGAGGTCGCCGAGCGGCTCTATCGCGCCCGTGTCGACAACACCATGGAGAAGCTGATCCTGGTCGCACCGCCGCGCTTCCTCGGCCAGTTACGGGAGAAGGTCGATGGCCCCACCGCCAAGCTGGTGATCCACACCCTGGCCAAGGATCTCACCAAGGCCTCCCTCGCCGATATCCAGGAGGCCGTCAGCGACCTCCGCTAGCCTCTCGCTGACGCCTTCCCCGCGGCCCGGCTCTGTCGCCGGGCCGCGTCGCGTCAGGGCACCTGGGGCAGAGCGATCTGGTCGCTGCGACGGATGCCTTCGGTCATCTGCCGACACAGCTTGAGGAACTCGCGCATGCCGGTGGCCAGGTACTTGTGGCGATGCCAGATGAAGGTGAACTGGCGACTCAGGTCCAGCTCCGGGGTGGCGATGGGCACCAGGCTGCCGCGGCGGAAGGCGTCGCGCAGGGCCAGTTTCGAGACGCAGCCGATGCCGAGCCCCGATTCCACCGCCCGCTTGATGCCCTCGGTATGCTCCAGTTCCAGCAGGATGTTGAAACGCCCGCGGCGGTGACGTGCCGCCTGCTCCAGGGTCAGCCGGGTGCCGGAGCCCTGCTCGCGCATGATCCAGGCCTCGCGCAGCAGACGGTCCAGCTCCACCGGACCCGCGGTGGCGAGCGGATGACGGGGCGAGCAGAACACCGCCAGCTCATCCTCCACCCAGGGCTGGGTGATCACGTCCTCCTCCTCGCACTGCCCCTCGATCAGCCCCAGGTCGAGCCCGTGCTGGCGAACGCTGTCGATGATGGTCCGGGTGTTGCGCACCGAGAGGCGCACCCGGCTGCCCGGATGGCGCTGCATGAAGTCGCTGATCAGCAGGGTGGCCAGGTAGTTGCCGATGGTCAGGGTGGCGCCCACGTCCAGGGTGCCGATGCCCTGCTGGCCACGCAGCAGCTCCTCCACCTCCTCGGCGCGGTCGAGCAAGGCCACCGCCTTGGGCAGCAGCTGGAAGCCCAGGGCATTGAGCTTCAGGCGCTTGCCGATGCGATCGAGCAGCCGGCAGTCGAACTGCCGCTCCAGCTCGGCGAGGGCGGTACTGGTCGCCGACTGAGAGAGCGCCAGGATGCGGGCCGCCCGGGAGACGCTCTCGTGCTGGGCGACGGTGACGAAGACTTCCAGCTGGCGCAGGGTGTAACGCATGACACTCCTCGGCGGTTTGATATCTAGAGCTGATATCTACAGTATAGATAAGTGTTATCCATACAATCCATTTAACAGATAATGCCTCGTCTCTTAGAATTGCACTCAAAGATTGGCTGTCTTATCTATTCGTTTATGGAATATCTAGGAGTCGGCATGAGCAAGTTTGCGCTTGAGGACGTTCTGAGTGTGCACCACTGGAACGATACCCTGTTCAGTTTCCGGACCACCCGCGAGCGCAGCCTACGCTTCAAGAACGGCCAGTTCGTGATGATCGGCCTCGAGGTGAACGGCAAGCCGCTGATGCGGGCCTACTCCATCGCCAGCCCCAACTACGAGGACCACCTGGAGTTCTTCAGCATCAAGGTGCCCGACGGTCCCCTGACCTCGCGCCTCCAGCACCTCAAGGTGGGGGACCAGATCATGGTCAGCCGCAAGCCCACCGGCACCCTGGTCACCGACGACCTGCTGCCGGGGCGCAACCTCTACCTGCTTTCCACCGGCACCGGCCTGGCGCCGTTCATGGGCCTGATCCAGGACCCGGAAGTCTACGAGCGCTTCGAGAAGGTGGTGCTGGTGCACGGTGTGCGCAACGTCAGCGAGCTGGCCTATGCCGACTTCATCCAGAAGGATCTGCCCGCCCACGAGTACCTCGGCGAAGAGATCAGCGAGAAGCTGGTCTACTACCCCACCGTGACCCGCGAGACCTTCCACACCATGGGGCGGCTGACCGATCATATCCGCAGCGGAAAGCTGGCCGAGGACACCGGCCTGCCGACCATCGATCCCAAGCAGGATCGCGCCATGATCTGCGGCAGCCCGGCGATGCTCGATGACACCAGCCACCTGCTTGACGAGCTCGGCTTCACCATCTCGCCGCGCATGGGCGAGCCCGGCGACTATGTCATCGAGCGGGCGTTCGTCGAGAAATAAGCTGGAAGCTTGAAGAGCGCCGCTACGCGGCTGGAAGCTGGAAGAGAAAACCCCGTGGCCTGGCCACGGGGTTTTTCAGTATGCGGTGGTGGATCGTACGCTGACCGACTTCGAGCTTCGAGCTTCGAGCTTCGAGCTTCGAGCTTCGAGCTTCGAGCTTCGAGCTTCGAGCTTTAGACCGCATCCTTTCCGGTCTCGCCGGTACGAATACGGAGCACCTGCTCCAGGGCGGTGACGAAGATCTTGCCATCGCCGATCTTGCCGGTATTCGCGACCTGGGTGATGGCATCGATCACCTTCTCGGCCATCTCGTCGTCCACGGCCACCTCGAGCTTCACCTTGGGCAGGAAGTCGACCACGTACTCGGCGCCGCGATAGAGCTCGGTGTGGCCCTTCTGGCGACCGAACCCCTTGACCTCGGTGACGGTGATGCCCTGGACACCGATCTCGGAGAGCGACTCCCGTACGTCGTCGAGCTTGAACGGCTTGATGATGGCGGTCACCAGTTTCATGGTCTTGATCCTCGTTGTGTCCGTTGGTCGGTGGCGCTGTCCGCCACCCCTGCTGCATTCATTGTGCCAGAGCATACACCCGCTGCGGGAGGAATAAAAAAGGCCCCCCGAAGGGGGCCAGAAGGAGCACGCCAGCTCACTCGGGGGCCTGCCTCACTTCTTGGAAGCACTGAACTCGGGGTAGGCTTCCAGGCCGCACTCGGTCAGGTCGACGCCTTCGTACTCTTCTTCCTCGGTGACCCGGATGCCCATCACGGCCTTGAGGATCAGCCAGACGATCAGGCTGGCCACGAACACCCAGGTGAAGATGCCGAGGATGCCGATGATCTGGGGGCCGAAGCCGGCCTCGGCGTTGGTAAACGGGACCGCCAGCACGCCCCAGATGCCCACCACGCCGTGGGCGGAGATGGCACCCACCGGGTCGTCCAGCTTGAGCTTGTCGAGGACGACGATCGAGCTGACGACCAGCAGGCCGCCCACGATACCGATCAGCACGGCACCCAGAGCGCTGGGTGACAGCGGGTCGGCAGTGATCGCCACCAGGCCGGCGATGGCACCGTTCAGGGCCATGGTCAGGTCGGCCTTGCGGAACCACAGCTTGGCCAGGATCAGGGCGGCGATCACGCCCCCGGCGGCGGCCGTGTTGGTGTTGACGAACACCTGGGCCACGTTGTTGGCGGAGGCGACGTCGGACATCTTCAGCTCGGAGCCGCCGTTGAAGCCGAACCAGCCCATCCACAGGATGAAGGTACCCAGGGTGGCCAGCGGCAAGTTGGCGCCGGGGATGGCGAAGATGCTGCCGTCCTTGCCGTACTTGCCCTTGCGCGGGCCGAGCACCAGTACGCCAGCCATAGCCGCGGCGGCACCGGCCAGGTGCACGATGCCAGAGCCAGCGTAGTCGGAGTAGCCGATCTCGGCCAGCCAGCCGCCGCCCCAGGTCCAGTAGCCGGACACCGGGTAGATGAAGCCGGTCATGACCACGGCGAAGGCCAGGAAGGCCCACAGCTTCATGCGCTCGGCCACGGCACCGGAGACGATGGACATGGCGGTGGCCACGAACACCACCTGGAAGAAGAAGTCCGAGCGCATCGAATAGTAGGGAGCGTCGTCACCGCCGGCCAGCACTGCATCGACGCCGTTCTCGCTACCGATCAGCATGCCGAGACTCGGCAGGACGCCGCCCGCGCCGCTGGAGTACATCAGGTAGTAGCCCACCAGCAGGTACATGGTGCAGGCGATGGCGAACAGCGCGATGTTCTTGGTGAGGATCTCGGCGGTGTTCTTGGAGCGTACCAGGCCCGCCTCGAGCATCGAGAAGCCGGCGGCCATCCACATCACCAGGACGCCGCAGATCAGGAAGTAGAAGGTATCGAGCGCGTAGCTCAGCTCCGGTAATTCGACCATGGGGTCTCTCCACGTCAGGAAGGGTAAGGGAGGCGTCGGTCAGACGGCATCGGCGCCGCGCTCACCGGTGCGGATGCGGATGACGTCCTCCAGCGGCGTGACGAAGACCTTGCCGTCGCCGATCTTGCCGCTGTTGGCCGCGCTGCAGATGGCATCGAGCACCGCCTCCAGCCGTGAATCGTCTACCGCGACCTCGACCTTCACCTTGGGCAGAAAGTCGACGACGTACTCTGCACCGCGATAGAGCTCGGTGTGGCCCTTCTGGCGCCCGAAGCCCTTGACCTCGGTGACGGTGATGCCCTGGACGCCGTTGTCGGCGAGTGACTCGCGCACGTCGTCGAGCTTGAACGGTTTGATGATGGCAGTAATCAGCTTCATCCCGGATCTCCCCTGCTGGATGTCGGCGGCCTGATGCCGTGCGATGGGTGGCTGTCCTGCTCAAGCGTAAACCGTGCCACATTACGGAATATGGTTTTTATATCAGTGAGATGAGGCGATGTGCGAAGCGGCTTCCCGGTGAGGTGAACCTCGCCGCCACCGCGGCTGCACTCTTGTGGTGCCTTGTCGTGGTACTCATGCCCCATAACAGGGCGCCGGCGGGGAATGCGCCGGGCGGGGGGCTTGCGTATCCTGTGGGCAGGCATCCCATCACGATTGAGGAGAGACACCATGGTGAGCCATGATCGTATCAGCCGCCTGGCCCAGCAGATCGGCGACCGCCTGCAGGGCGCTTCTCAGGCTCCGGAAGAGGTGCAGAAGGGCATTCAGCAGGTGGTGAAGGGCGCCTTCGATCGCCTGGAGCTGGTCTCGCGGGAGGATTTCGACATCCTGATGGACGTGATGCAGCGCACCCGGGCGCGGGTCGAGGCGCTGGAGACGCAGGTAGCGGCCCTTGAGGCGGCGCTGGACGGCAACGCCTCGCAGGAGGCGGCGCCTAGCGAGCCTCCGGCCGCGCTGCCGGAGGAGTCGAGCCCCGAGGAGGATGCCGGCGCCGGTGAGACCGAACGCTGATCCCCGGCCGGTGCCGGGCGCATCCGGCTGGCCTGGGCTAGCCTGAGGGTAGATAGGCTGCGAGGGATCGCCGATGACGCTGGCAATCATCCACACCCGGGCCGGCCTCGGGCTCGAGGCGCCCGAGGTGCTGGTCGAGGTGCACCTGGCCAATGGGTTGCCCGGCATGACCCTGGTGGGGCTGCCGGAAGCCGCCGTCAAGGAGAGCCGCGAGCGGGTGCGCAGTGCCTTGGTGAATGCCGGCTTCGACTTCCCGCTGAGGCGCATCACCCTCAACCTGGCGCCTGCCGACCTGCCCAAGGAGGGGGGCCGCTTCGACCTGCCCATCGCCCTGGGCCTGCTGGTGGCGTCTGGCCAGGTACCGCCCGAGGCGCTGGCGGATGTCGAGTGCGCCGGCGAGCTGGCCCTGGACGGCCGGCTGCGCCCGGTGACCGGCGTCCTGCCGCTGGCCATGGCGACGCGTCGCGCCGGTCGGCGACTGATCGTGCCGCGGGCCAATGCCGACGAGGCGGCCCTGGCCGGCGATCTCGAGGTGTTGCCGGCGGATCACCTGCTGGAGGTGGTGGCTCACCTGCTGGGTCAGACGCCCATCGCACCCCATCGGTCACCGAGTATCGTCCCGTCACTCGAGGCGGGCCCTGACCTGGCGGAGGTGCGTGGCCAGCATCAGGCACGGCGCGCCCTGGAGGTGGCCGCCGCCGGCGGGCACAACCTGTTGTTCGCCGGGCCGCCCGGCACCGGCAAGACCATGCTGGCCAGCCGCTTGCCGGGGATCCTGCCGCCGCTTTCCGAGTCGGAGGCCCTCGAGGTGGCGGCGATCCGCTCGGTCAGTGGGCGTTCGCATGCCGAACAGTGGGGTGTGCGCCCCTTCCGCGCCCCGCACCATACCGCCAGTGCCGTGGCCCTGGTGGGCGGTGGTTCGAAGCCGCGGCCCGGCGAGATTTCCCTGGCCCATCACGGGGTGCTGTTTCTCGACGAGCTGCCGGAGTTCTCGCGACACGTGCTGGAGGTGATGCGCGAGCCTATGGAGTCGGGACAGATCCATATCGCCCGGGCCAGCCACGAGCGCCGTTACCCGGCCGGCTTCCAGCTGGTGGCGGCCATGAATCCCTGCCCCTGCGGCCACCTGGGTGACCCTCGCCAGGCCTGCCACTGCACGGCCGCGCAGATCCAACGCTACCAGACGCGCCTGTCGGGGCCGCTGCTCGACCGCATCGACCTGCAGGTGGAAGTCCCGGCGCTCTCGCCGGAGAAGCTCACCTCCCGCGAAGCGGGGGAGTCCTCGGCGGTGGTGCGCGAGCGGGTGCTGGCGGCCCGGGCACGTCAGGCGGCTCGCGGCGCGCTGAATGCGCGGCTGGCCGGGCAGGCCCTGGAGGAGGCCTGCGCCCTGCAGGCGGCGGATCGCGCCTGGCTGGCCAGCGTGCTGGAGCGGCTCAAGCTGTCGGCCCGGGCCTACCACCGGGTCCTGCGGGTGGCCCTGACCCTCGCCGACCTGGCCGACGAGGCGCGTCCCGGGCGTGACCAACTGATCGAGGCGATCGGCTACCGCCAGCTCGATCGTCTGCTCAAGGGCTGAGGGCCAGCCCGCGCTCAGAGGGCGGTAGCGTCCAGGGCCCCGCTGATCTCGCTGCGCCACGCCGGCGCGTCGCTCCCCGCGCGTCGCAGTTCCAGGCTCAGGCGATAGGGCAGCAACTCGCGGTCGGAGAGCTGCAGCCGGGGGCCGTCGGCCTCGAGGCGGCTGTTCAGGCGCCAGTGGTTGTCGCCGCCCCCCTCGGCCATGGCATCGCGCCACGCCAGCACCTGAGGGCCGTCGGGAACCGCCAGCAGGGCGCGGGTCAGGCTCTCGAGCACGCGTTCTTCGCCGAGCCCCAGGCGGCGGTCGACGTCCGGCCTGGCCAGCAGCAGGACCTGGTCGACCGCCGGTCTGGGCATGGGCGGCGTCGCCGTGAGCCGCTTGGCGGCGCGCTCGCCGAGCCCGAACAGGGCCTGGCGCAGCGTGGTCGGCTGCTCCGGCGCAGCGGCACAGCCGGCGAGCAGCAGGGTCGCCAGCAGCAAAGGCAGGTGGGGTTTCATGGTGAGATCGTCTCCCGGGGCGGGGTGTCGGTCGGCTCCAGTCTGGCAATGAAGCGGTCGAGGACCGTGAACAGCTCGCGGCGAATCGGCTCGGCCTCGTTGACCAGGTGGTGACGGGCCTCGGGGTGGCGATGGATCTCGGCGCCGGGGAACTTGCGCGCCAGCACCTCGAGGTTCCACTCCCAGTCCACGGTCAGGTCCTGCTCACCCTGCAGGATCAGGGTGGGAACCGGGCTCGGTGGCAGTGCCAGCAGCTGCGGCATCCAGCGGCGCATGGCCCCCACCCAGTCCATCGCCAGGCGGTCGGTCTGGAGGGGGTCGCCCTCGCGCAGGAAGTCGGCGAAGTCGGCATCCGTGGAGTTGGCGCGGAACTTGCGCGGGATCGATTCCACGAAGGGCCCCACCAGGCGGTGCAGCCAGCTCGACTGGTTCCAGCCCCAGGGGCGTACCAGCGGCGCCAGCAGCGCCAGTCCCGACCAGGCGCCGTCGTCGCCGCGGGTCAGGGCGTCGGTGGCGAGGATCGCCGCCCCGGTGCTCTGGCCGATGCCCAGCCAGGGCCGGGGGGCCAGTCCCTCGTCCTCGAGATGTTGCTGCAGGTGGTGCAGGCAGCTGCCATAGTCATTGAAATCGTCGATGGAGGCACGGCGGCCGCTGGAGAGGCCATGGCCGGGCAGGTCCCAGAGCACGACCCGCCAGCCCCGCGCGAGCAGGCACTCCAGCAGGTGGCAGTAGAGGCCGAGATGGTCGAAGTAACCGTGCACCACGAAGGCCGTGCCGATGGGCGCCTCGGGACTCCAGACCTGGGTCCAGAGGCGGAAGTCACCGGCCTCCAGGTAGCCCACGTAGAGGCCCACATGCTCGGCAAGCAGGGGTGCCAGGCCGTAGTGGCCCAGGTAGCGCTCGAGGTCTCGGCCGGACAGGTCTGCCGGGGCGAGTGGCCCGAGGGCCTGCAACGGGGTGAAGTCGCTCATCGGTTTCTCCGCAATGCCCGTTCATGCTAGCGCCAAGCCGCCGGCCCGGCCAGCAATGCCTCGGTGGCCGGCCGGCCTCATCATCATATGCGAGCCACGGGCGGTAAGCGGCAGGTATAGGTTTACATGTGGAAGTATTTTCCACAAAATCGACGCTACACCGTCATCTTTCCCTGTCCGGCCGGTCGGTGCCAGGGGGCACCGAGCAGCCAAGCATGAGGAGTACGACCCATGACCCAACGCATCACTCGCCATCGCCTTCAGGTGGCCGCCGAGCTGGACCGTTTCATCAACGAACAGGCCCTGCCGGGCACCGGTGTCGACCCCGAGGCCTTCTGGGCCGGCGTCGACGCGCTCTTCCATGATTTGACCCCCCAGAACCGCGAACTGCTCGCCGAGCGCGATCGCCTGCAGGAGAAGCTCGATGCCTGGCATCGCGAGCACCCCGGCCCGATTCGCGACATGGCCGCCTACCGTGCCTTCCTCGAGGAGATCGGCTATCTGGTGGAAGCACCGGCCAGGGTCGGCGTGACCACCGCCAACGTCGACCGCGAGATTGCCGTCCAGGCCGGCCCGCAGCTGGTGGTGCCGGTCAACAACCCGCGCTATGCACTGAACGCTGGCAATGCCCGCTGGGGCAGCCTCTACGACGCCCTCTACGGCACCGACGCCATCTCCGAGGAGGGCGGTGCCGAGAAGGGCTCGAGCTTCAACCCCAAGCGCGGCGAGAAGGTCATCGGCTATGCCCGCGGTGTGCTCGACCGCGCCGCCCCGCTGGCCACCGGCTCCCACCATGATGCCGTCAACTATGCGCTGCGCGACGGCCACCTGGTGGTCTCCCTGGACGGCGGTCGCGAGACCGGCCTCAAGGACCCGGGCAAGCTGGTGGGCTTCAACGGCCCGGCCGAGAGCCCTGAGTCCGTCCTGCTGGTCAACCACGACCTGCACCTGGAAATCCAGATCGATCCGAGCCACCCGATCGGCAAGACCGACCCGGCCGGCGTCAAGGACCTGGTGGTCGAGGCGGCGCTGACCACCATCATGGACTGCGAGGATTCGGTGGCCGCGGTGGACGCCGAGGATAAGGTCGGGGTCTATGCTAGCTGGCTGGGCCTGATGAAGGGTGACCTGGAAGAGCAGGTCGAGAAGGGTGGAAAGACCCTCACCCGCCGCCTCAATGCCGACCGCACCTGGCACAATACCGACGGGGGGACTGTCACCCTGCCGGGCCGCTCGCTGATGTTCGTGCGCAACGTCGGTCACCTGATGACCACGCCGGCGGTGCTGGATGCCGACGGCAACGAGCTGCCCGAGGGCATCCTCGACGGCATCGTCACCGGCCTGGTCGCCCTGCACGACCTGAAGAAGGGCGAGAACGAGCCGCGCAACTCGCGCACCGGTTCGATGTACATCGTCAAGCCGAAGATGCACGGCCCCAAGGAGGTCGCCTTCTCCAGTGTGCTGTTCGGCCGCATCGAGGACATCCTCGGCATGGCCCGCGATACCCTGAAGATGGGCATCATGGACGAGGAGCGTCGCACCTCGGTCAATCTCAAGGCCTGCATTGCCGAGGCCAGCTCACGGGTGGTGTTCATCAACACCGGCTTCCTCGACCGCACCGGCGACGAGATGCACACCGCCATGGAGGCGGGCCCGATGATCCGCAAGGGCGACATGAAGGGCTCCGCCTGGATCCAGGCCTACGAGAAGAACAACGTCCAGGTCGGCCTGGCCTGCGGCCTGCGCGGCCGCGCCCAGATCGGCAAGGGCATGTGGGCCATGCCCGAACTGATGGCCGCCATGCTCGAGCAGAAGGTCGGCCATCCCAAGGCCGGGGCCAATACCGCCTGGGTGCCGTCGCCCACCGCCGCCACCCTGCATGCCCTGCACTACCACCAGGTGGATGTGGCGGCCCTGCAGCGCGAGATGGAAGGCCAGGGCGAGGCGGACTTCCTGAATGACCTGCTTACCGTGCCGGTGGCCGAGTCACCGCAATGGAGCGACGAGGAGCGCCAGCAGGAGCTGGACAACAACTGCCAGGGCATCCTCGGCTATGTGGTGCGCTGGGTTGAGCACGGCGTGGGCTGTTCCAAGGTGCCGGACATCCATGACGTGGGCCTGATGGAGGACCGCGCCACCTTGCGGATCTCCAGCCAGCACATCGCCAACTGGCTGCACCATGGCGTGGTCGATGCCGCCCGGGTCCAGGAGACCCTGGAGCGCATGGCCAAGGTGGTCGATCAGCAGAACGCCGGTGACCCGGAATACACGCCGATGAGCGCCGATTTCGCCGCCTCGACCGCCTTCCAGGCCGCCAGCGACCTGATCTTCAAGGGTCGCGAACAGCCCGCCGGCTATACCGAGCCGCTGCTGCACCACTGGCGTGCCGTGCACAAGGCGAAATAAGCGGCTTCGGGCTTCGGGCTTCGGGCCCAGCTCAGCGGATACATTGATATCCGTAGCTCGTAGCTCGTATGCATCAAGCGCCCCGGGTACCTGCCCGGGGCGCTTTCGGTTATGTTGACGCAAACGTCACCTTCCCAATGAACCGCAAGGAGCCTGCCGATGACCGTGATGACCGCCGCCGCCATCGAGGACTTTCTCGACGAGGTCTTTCCCCAGCGGACCGGGACCATCGAGGGCGTCGACGAGATGCGCGCGACCATGAGCCTGGCCATCGAAGACGAGCACCTGCGCCCCGGGGCCAGTGTCTCCGGCCCCACCCTGATGGGGCTGGCCGACGTCTGTCTCTACGTGGCGATACTGGCCCAGATCGGCCCCGAGCCCATGGCCGTGACCAGCGACCTGCATTGCCGCTTCCTGCGCCGGCCGCGGGGCGATCGCGATGTCATCGCCAACGCCCGCATCCTCAAGCTGGGACGCCGCCTGGTGGTGGGGGAGGTGCAGCTCTTCTCGGCCGGCGACGAGCGGCCGATGGCCCTGGTCACGGCGACCTACGCCCTGCCCGACGGCGACTAACCGCGTGACCTTGCGCGCAGCACCGTCACCGCCAGGGTCAGCCAGCCGCCGATCATCAGCACCCCGCCCAGCGGGGTGACCAAGCCCAGACCGCGCAGGCCCGTCAGCGCCATGGCGTAGAGCGAGCCCGAGAAGAGCGCCATTCCCGCCGCCCAAAGACCCAGGGAGAGCCGCTGGCCGGCGAGCGGTGTGGTGGCGCGCCAGGCCAGCACCGCCAGCAGCGCCAGGGTATGCCACGCCTGGTAGCGCACCCCGGTCTCGAAGGCAGCCGCCAGCCGCGGGGCCAGCTGGCCCTCCAGCGCATGGGCGCCGAAGGCACCGGCCATCACCACCAGGGCGCCGGAGAGCGCCGCACCCAGCCACCATCCCCTATCCTGCATATTGGTCTCCTCGCGGTTCTCGTTAATCGGGCGCTACCGTACCCCGGCGAAGCGGAAGCCGCTACAATATTGCCCCCGATTCACAGGGCTATCACAGACATCAGCATTGCTCGGGCTGATCCGTCGGCAGGCCTACGAGGAGGCGCTGTAAACCCTTCCATGGGCGCTACCGACGCCATCCCTGGCGTAGGACCTCCTCTTCGGCCTGCCCCCGGTGCCCTCGCTAGTGTCAAGTGCGATAGCTCTGCCCTGATTCATTGCTGGCGACGAGTGCCCCAAGCCCATGACCGACCCACGACACGACGACAAGACCACCGCCCCCGAGGGCCCGGATGCCCCGCTGCATCGCCGCGGCATCAAGAGCTATGTGCTGCGCGCCGGCCGCATGACCCAGGCCCAGACCCGGGGACTCGAGGAGGTCTGGCCGCACCTGGGACTGACCCTCGCCGATGGCCGCCAGGACCTCGATGCCCTGTTCGGGCGACAGGCGCCCCGGGTGCTGGAGATCGGTTTCGGCATGGGGGCCTCGCTGGTCGAGCAGGCCGAGCGTCATCCGGACACCGACTTCATCGGCATCGAGGTGCATGCGCCGGGGGTCGGCAAGCTGCTCGACGAGGCCGACAAGCGTGGCCTGACCAACCTGCGCGTCTACCGCGAGGATGCCCTGGCGGTGCTCGAGCAGTGCCTGCCCGAGGTGAGCCTCGATACCCTGCAGCTGTTCTTCCCTGACCCCTGGCCGAAGAAGAAGCATCACAAGCGGCGCATCGTCCAGCCGGCCTTCGTCGAACTGGTGCGGTCGCGACTCAAGCCCGGTGGCACCCTGCACATGGCCACCGACTGGGCGGCCTATGCCGAGTGGATGGCCGAGATGATGGAGGCCGCTCCGGGCTTCGCCAACACCGCCGGCCCCGAGACGGCCCCCTATGTGCCACGCCCCGAGTTTCGCCCGCTGACCAAGTTCGAGGCGCGCGGCGAAAAACTGGGGCACGGCGTCTGGGACCTGATCTTCACGCGGGTCGACTGACCGGGTCTAGCCGCAGGGCGTCGGTAGCATCCATGGTAACGGCGGTATCCTTAGGTTTGGGTTTTTGGCGAACTTCAGCTCACTCAGCTTTACCACCGTTTTTCTATCCTGCCGTTACCTAATATAACTTCGTTTTCACTGCAGGCTGCGAAGAACCCTAAAGGCTGGAGATGGACAGTCTGGATACAATAGGCATACTGTAATTGTATATACATTATTTTCGCCCAAGGATGCCTATGGCCAACACGCCGCCTCTCTATCAGCAGATCCAGCAGTACCTGCTCGACAAGATCACCAGTGGTGAATGGCCAGCCCATCACCAGATTCCCCCGGAAGAGCAGCTAGCCCGGGATTTCCACGTCAGCCGCATGACCGCCAACAAGGCGATCCGCGACTTAGTCCAGAAAGGGTATCTGACACGCCAGTCGGGGCTTGGCACTTTCGTCACTGATCGAAAGGCAGAGTCATCACTGGTCGAGGTGTACAACATCGCCGAAGAGGTGCGGTCTCGCGGGAATCGTTATGGCAACAAGGTTCTGATCTACGAAGCGAGCGAAGCCAGTGATGAGGTGGCGCTGCGTCTCGGGGTGCGGCTCGGCAGTCGGGTCTTCCACACTCTGATCCTTCACCTCGAGAACGATGTGCCGATCCAGCTCGAGAGGCGTTTCGTCAATCCGCGCTGGGTCCCGGATTATCTGGACACCGACTTCTCCCGCTACACACCCAACGAGGTGCTGGTGGCCGCCTGTCCCATCACTGATGTGGAGCACATCGTAGAGGCGGTGCTGCCCGACCACCAGGCTGCCGAATGGCTGGCCATCGAAACGGTTAGCCCCTGCCTGAGCATGATTCGGCGTACTTGGTCTGGTGAGCATCTGATCAGCTATGCGCGGCTGCTCCATCCTGGGGAGCGCTACAAGTTGCGCTCCTCGATGCATCGCGAGCTGAAATGATCGACCGGTCCACCACTCTCGATGCAAACGGCTGGGGATTCCCAGCCGTTTGCGTATGCAAGCTTTACTACAGTTTCAGCCGATCAGTGTCTGTACCAGATAGCCGGTAGGGACGGCCAGCAGCAGGCTCAGGGACACCCGGATGAACCACACCACCAGCATGCGACCCACCGACAGCGGAATGCTGGTGGAGAGGATGCAGGGGATCGAGGCCGAGAAGAACAGCACGGCCGACACCGACACCACACCGGCGGCGAAGCGAACCGCAAACTCGGCTTCTGCCATCAGCAGCGCCGGCAGGAACATCTCGGCGAGTCCGGCAGCGGAGGCTTGCGCCAGGGCGGCCGCATCCGCCATGTCCCACACCGCTACAAAGGGGTAGAAGAGCCAGCCCAGCCATTCAAACAGCGGCGTGTACTTGGCAACCAGCAGGCCCAGCAGCCCCACCGACATGATCGATGGCAGGATGCTGATGGCCATGACCAGTCCTTCCTTGAAGTTGAGTGCCACGCTGCGATGCAGGCTCGGGGCCTTCTCCGCCACTTCCAGGCCAGTCTGCCAGGCCGTAGTGAGGCGCTTGCCGGGTACCGCTTGTGGTTCGCCATCCGTGGCGCTGTCATCCATCCGCGAGAGCGGCGGCAGCCGCACGGTCACCGCGGTGACGATGAAGGTGATCAGCAGGGTCAACCAGAAGTAGAGGTTCCACACGTCCATCAGGTCGAGGGTCTTGGCCACGATGATCATGAAGGTGGCCGAGACCGTGGAGAAGCCGGTAGCGATGATGGCCGCCTCCCGCGCCGAATACTGTCCGGCCTGATAGACCCGGTTGGTAATCAGCAAGCCGATGGAGTAGCTGCCCACGAAGGAGGCCACGGCGTCGATGGCCGAGCGGCCCGGCGTGCGCCAGATGGGGCGCATCACCGGCTGCACCAGCACGCCGATCAGTTCCAGAAGGCCGTAGCTGATCAGCAGCGCCAGGAAGATGGCGCCGATCGGCACGATCAGACCCACCGGAATCACCAGCTTGTCGAACAGGAAGGGCAGCATGTCCGGCTCATGCAGGAAGGCCGGCCCCCATCCCGTCAGCGCCATCACCGCGGCTGCGACACCGGCAATCTTCAGTATCGTGAATATGCGCTCGGTGAGGTTGCGGTTCCAGTTGCCGCGGACCAGTGGATAGGCCGCGCCGGCAACAATCAGCACCAGGGCATAGAGCCCGCTGGCTTCTCCCAACAATGCGCGCGCGCCGGTCACCATATGGTCCAGGGGGATGGTGCGCTTACCGGCGATCTCGATGGGCACGAAAAAGATCAGGACGCCCAAGGCGCTGGGCAGGAACAGCTTGAGAAGGGTGGCAGTAGCGGCGGGTTGCCGAGCCAGAGGGTCTTGGCGATTCATGAGCATACCTCTTGTCTTGTGTCGTGCGGTGACTGGGTCGGGATAGGCGTCCTGCCTCGATATGTATATACAATAAAATAAGCCAAGCCGGTACCTTCGCCTAGCTATCCAGGCTAGACATTGGTCTAATTCCTTGATCGATGACAGATGGAATTGAGACTGTATATCCTATATAACTATTTGTTTAACGTGAAATAATAAGGATCCCCATCTTTTCGGGCGCGCTGCTTCTCCCTGTGAGCCTCTTGGGGAGGTGGCTTGACGTGGTCCCGCA
Source organism: Halomonas sp. 11-S5 (assembly GCF_029889825.1). NCBI lineage: Bacteria > Pseudomonadati > Pseudomonadota > Gammaproteobacteria > Oceanospirillales > Halomonadaceae > Halomonas > Halomonas sp. 11-S5. The sequence goes on along the minus strand of NZ_JARANW010000005.1, from coordinate 57,215 downwards.
TGCTGGGCTTAATTGTATATACATTGAGTCTGCATCTGTTGAACCACCCCGGAGGAGGCCTCCATGTCGAATACCCCCCCTACGCGTCGTCTATGGCGCGAGATGAAAGTCTTCGACGGGCTGCACACGCTGCCCGAGCCCATGGCCGTCGTCACCGAAGGGGCGCGGGTCGCGTCGCTGGTGCCGATGCGGGAGTTCGATGAAGGGCTCGCGGAAGGCTGCCATGACATGGGCCGCGGCGGCGTGATGACCCCCGGCCTGGTGGACTGTCATACCCACCTGGTGTTTGGCGGCTCCCGTGCCGATGAGTTCGAGGCGCGCCTGAAAGGAGTCAGCTACGAAGAGATCGCCCGTCGTGGCGGTGGGATCCTGAGCACCGTGACGGCCACTCGGGAAGCCAGCGAGGACGAACTACTCGAGCTGGCCAGGCCGCGTCTCGAGGCACTGATCGCCGACGGTGTCACCACCGTGGAGATCAAGTCCGGCTACGGCCTGACGGTCGAGGACGAGCTGAAGATGCTGCGCGTGGCGCGCCGTCTCGGCAAGGCGCTGCCGGTGCGTGTGGTGACGACACTACTGGGTGCCCATGCGCTGCCGCCGGAGTTCAAGGATGACAGTGACGGCTATATCGACCTGGTGTGCCAGGAGATGGTCCCGGCGGCCGCCAGCGAAGGTCTTGCCGATGCTGTCGATGTGTTCTGCGAGAAGATCGCCTTCTCGGTGGCGCAGTGCGAGCGGGTCTTCGAGGCCGCCGAAGCGCATGGTCTGCCGATCAAGGCCCACGCCGAGCAGCTCTCCAACCTGGGTGGCACCGCCATGGCGGCCCGTCACGGGGCACTCTCCGCCGATCATATCGAGTACCTCGATGAGGCCGGGATCGCCGCCATGCGCAAGGCCGGTAGTGTCGCCGTGATCCTGCCGGGGGCCTTCCACACCCTGCGCGAGACGCAGCAGCCGCCCATTGAGGCACTGCGCGAGGCCGGCGTGTCCATGGCCGTGGCCACCGACGCCAACCCGGGCAGCTCGCCGCTGTTCATGCCGACCTTGATGCTGAACCTGGCCTGCACCCTCTTCCGCCTCACGCCTTCCGAGGCGCTGGCCGGCATGACCGCCCATGGGGCGACTGCCCTCGGACTCAAGGGAGAGGGGCGGATCCGGGAAGGGGGCGCCGCCGACCTGTGTGTTTGGAATATCGACATCCCGGCCGCACTGGCTTATGCCGTCCAGCCCGGTCGCCTGCGTCAGCGACTGTTTCAAGGGGAGCTGACTCATGCCGTCTGATACGTCGCATCACCAGGATTTCGACAGCACCTTGTGGCAGGGGCGTACCGACCCCGAGCCCGACAGCGAGCGCTGGCACCAGAAGATTAAGCCGCTGGCTGAGGGTGGCACACCCGGCTGTGCGCTGCTGGGGTTCGCCTGCGATGCCGGGGTGGCACGCAACCAGGGCCGTGTGGGCGCCGCCGAGGGCCCTGCCGCACTGCGTCGCGCCCTGGCGCCGTTGGCCTGGCACCGACAGGACCCCGCCTATGACGCCGGCGACGTGCGCTGTGAAGGCGACGCCATGGAAGTTGCCCAGCAATCGCTGGCCGACCGTCTCGCCCCGCTTCTGAGGGAGGGGCACCTGCCCATCGTGTTGGGTGGCGGCCATGAGGTGGCCTACGCCAGCTGGTCGGGGCTCGCCCAGCATCTGGCGACCCGCGGCGAGATGGCGCCCCGCGTCGGCATCATCAACCTGGATGCCCATTTCGATCTGCGTGACCCCCAGCACGTGCGCTCCTCGGGCACACCCTTCGCGCAGATCGCCGACGACTGTCGACAGCGCGGCTGGCCATTCCGCTATGCCTGCCTGGGCGTGAATCGTGGCGCTAATACGCGGGCGCTGTTCAACCGCGCCGACGAGCTTGGCGTGATGGTGCGCGAGGATCGCGACTTCCAGCCGGCCCGCTTCGACGAGATCCAGCGCGACCTGGAGCGCTTCCTGGTGCGCTGCGACCACCTCTACCTGAGCATCGATCTGGACGTGCTGCCGGCCGCCGAGGCCCCCGGGGTGAGTGCCCCGGCCGCCCGTGGCGTTGCGCTCGCCCTGATCGAGCCGCTGATCGAGAGCATTCGAGATAGCGGCAAGCTGCGCCTGGCCGACCTGGCGGAACTCAACCCCGGCCGTGATATCGACGGCCGCACCGCCAGGGCGGCCGCTCGCCTGGTGCATCTGCTGACCCTGAATGACTGAGAGCCGACGGCTCCACGACACGACAATCCACCAAGACTCAAGAGTCAATACGCTATGACCCAGCAAGACAAGCGTCACGACCCCTCCCGCAAGATCGCCGCGCCCACTGGTACCGAGCGCAGCTGCAAGAGCTGGCTCACCGAGGCCCCGCTGCGCATGCTGATGAACAACCTGCACCCCGATGTGGCCGAGCGCCCCGAGGACCTGGTGGTATATGGCGGCATCGGCCGTGCCGCTCGCGACTGGGAGTGCTACGACAAGATCGTCGAGACCCTGCAGCGCCTGGAGGATACCCAGACCCTGCTGGTGCAGTCCGGCAAACCGGTGGGCGTCTTCGAGACCCACAAGGACGCGCCGCGTGTGCTGATTGCCAACTCCAACCTGGTGCCGGCCTGGGCCAACTGGGAACACTTCAACGAGCTGGATCGCAAGGGTCTGATGATGTACGGCCAGATGACCGCCGGCTCGTGGATCTACATCGGTTCTCAGGGCATCGTGCAGGGCACCTACGAGACCTTCGTCGAGGCAGGTCGCCAGCACTATGACGGCGAGCTCAAGGGCCGCTGGATCCTGACCGCTGGTCTCGGTGGCATGGGCGGTGCTCAACCGCTGGCCGCCACCCTTGCCGGTGCCTGCTCACTCAATATCGAGTGCCAGCAGAGCAGCATCGATTTCCGTCTGCGCACTCGCTACCTCGACGAGCAGGCCGAGGACCTGGATGACGCCCTGGCCCGCATCGAGCGCTATACCGCCGAGGGTAAAGCCATTTCCATCGGCCTGTGCGCCAACGCTGCCGACGTGCTGCCCGAGCTGGTCAAGCGTGGTGTGAAGCCGGACATGGTCACCGACCAGACCAGCGCCCACGATCCTCTGCATGGCTATCTGCCCTCCGGCTGGACCTGGGAGGAGTACGTGGCGCGTGGCAAGTCGCAGCCCGAGGCCACCGTCAAGGCCGCCAAGCAGTCCATGGCGGTGCATGTGCAGGCGATGCTCGACTTCCAGAAGATGGGCGTGCCCACCTTCGACTACGGCAACAACATCCGCCAGATGGCGATGGAAGAGGGCGTCAAGAATGCCTTCGACTTCCCTGGCTTCGTGCCGGCCTATATTCGCCCGCTGTTCTGCCAGGGCATCGGCCCGTTCCGCTGGGCAGCGCTCTCCGGTGACCCGGAGGACATCTACAAGACCGACCAGAAGGTCAAGGAGCTGATACCGGACGATCCGCACCTCCACAACTGGCTCGACATGGCGCGCGAGCGCATCAGCTTCCAGGGCCTGCCGGCGCGCATCTGCTGGGTCGGCCTCAAGGACCGCGCCCGCCTGGGCCAGGCCTTCAACGAGATGGTCAAGAGCGGCGAGCTCAAGGCGCCAATCGTGATCGGGCGCGACCACCTGGACTCCGGCTCGGTAGCCAGCCCCAACCGTGAGACCGAGGCGATGCAGGATGGCTCCGATGCCGTGTCCGACTGGCCGCTGCTCAATGCCCTCCTCAACACCGCCGGTGGCGCTACCTGGGTGTCGCTGCACCATGGCGGCGGCGTGGGCATGGGCTACTCCCAGCACGCGGGCGTGGTGATCGTCTGTGACGGCACCGATGACGCTCACGCCCGCGTGGGCCGGGTTTTGCGCAATGACCCGGCTACCGGCGTCATGCGTCACGCCGATGCCGGTTACGAGACCGCCAAGGAGTGTGCCCGTGAAAACGGCCTCGACCTGCCGATGCTGAACAACTAATAGGAGACTTCCCAATGGCCCATCTCGAGATTCGGCCCGGCACGATGACCCTGGCGCAGGCGCGTCAGGTCTTCCAGGAGCCTGTCAACGTCAGCCTTCCGGGCAGTGCCGATGACGATATCGGCAAGTCAGTCGACTGCGTCAACCGCGTCATCGCCGAGAACCGCACCGTATATGGCATCAACACCGGCTTCGGGCTGCTGGCCCAGACCCGCATCGCCAACGAGGACCTCGAGGCGCTGCAGCGCTCCCTGGTGCTCTCCCACGCCACCGGCGTCGGAGCGGCCCTAGATGACAACCTGGTGCGGCTGATCATGGTGCTCAAGGTCAACAGCTTGGCGCGCGGGTTCTCTGGCATCCGTCGAGAGGTGCTCGACGCCCTGGTCGCACTCATCAATGCCGAGGTCTACCCGCATATCCCGGTCAAGGGATCCGTCGGGGCTTCGGGGGATCTCGCCCCCTTGGCCCATATGAGCGTGGTTTTGCTCGGTGAGGGAAAGGCTCGGTATCAGGGCGAGTGGGTCTCGGCTCGAGAAGCCCTTGAGATCGCCGGACTCGCCCCTATGGAGCTGGCGCCCAAGGAGGGTCTGGCTCTGCTCAACGGCACCCAGGTCTCCACTGCTTATGCGCTGCGCGGTCTCTTCGACGCCGAGGATCTGTTCGCTGCGGCGACGGTATGTGGGTCATTGACCGTGGAGGCTACTCTCGCCTCTCGCTCGCCCTTCGACGCTCGGGTCCATGAGGTCCGTGGCCAGCGCGGCCAGATCGATGCCGCTGCAGCCTATCGTCACCTGCTGGGGGAGGGCAGTGCCATCGGAGACTCCCACGCCGACTGCGACAGGGTCCAGGACCCCTACTCACTGCGTTGCCAGCCCCAGGTGATGGGTGCCGTTCTGACCCAGATCCGTCAGGTAGCTGAAGTGCTGGCGGTGGAGACCAATGCAGTCTCGGATAACCCGCTGGTGTTTGCTGCGGACGACGACATCATCTCCGCTGGCAATTTCCACGCCGAGCCGGTGGCCATGGCGGCCGACAATCTGGCGTTGGCCATCGCCGAGACGGGCTCGCTGGCAGAGCGGCGCATCTCGCTGATGATGGACAAGCACATGTCCCAGCTGCCTCCCTTCCTGGTGGAGAATGGCGGGGTCAACTCGGGCTTCATGATCGCGCAAGTGACGGCGGCGGCTCTGGCGAGCGAGAACAAGGCCCTGGCCCATCCGCACAGCGTCGACAGCCTGCCCACCTCTGCCAACCAGGAGGACCACGTCTCCATGGCTCCGGCCGCCGGCAAGCGGCTCTGGGAGATGGCCGATAACGTTCGCGGCATCCTGGCCATCGAGTGGCTGGCCGCCTGCCAGGGGCTCGACATGCGCCACGGCCTGAAGAGTAGCAAGACACTGGAGCAGGCCAGGCAACTGTTGCGCGAGCGGGTCAGCCACTACGGGCAGGACCGCTTCTTCGCACCGGACATCGAAGCCGCCAGTGAGCTGCTCGCCGACCGTACCCTGAGCCCTCTGGCTCGACCCGGCACGTTGCCCAGCCAGCACTGATACGCCTGGTGCTGCTCTACGGCACCGGGCCGTGGAGCAGTCATCGTATTCAACTCCAACGACAAAGTAGGCTTTCCATGAATGCAATCGTCTTGGCCATCCTGGTGATGGTCGGTCTGAGTCTTTCTCGCGTTTCCGTGGTCTTTGCTCTGATCGTCGCCACTCTGGTGGGCGGTCTCTATGCTGGCATGCCCATCAATGAGATCCTTGATGCCTTTAACGATGGCCTAGGCAACGGCGCTACCGTGGCGCTCGCCTATGCCGTGTTGGGCGCCTTCGCCGTGGCGCTTTCTCGTTCGGGGATCACCGAGGTATTGGCGAATCGTGCCATTAGCCGCTTTCATGTCGACGAGACGGGCAGCAGCCGGCGGATGGTGACTTATACGCTGCTGGCCGCCTTGTTGGCCGCGGCCATCAGTTCCCAGAACCTGATCCCGGTACACATCGCCTTCATTCCGGTAGTGGTGCCGCCTCTGCTCAAGCTGATGAACCATCTTCAGCTTGATCGTCGCTTGGTGGCTTGTGTGATCACTTTCGGCATCACCGCGCCCTACATGCTGCTGCCGGTGGGCTTTGGTGCCATCTTCCTTAACGACATTCTGCTGACCAATCTCAATGAGAGCGGTGCCGCATTGGGTCTCGAGGTGACTCGCCAGATGGTGCCGATGGCCATGGTGATTCCCATCGGGGGCATGGCGCTGGGGCTCGCCGTGGCAGTGCTGATCAGCTACCGGAAAGGGCGTAAGTATGAGGACCGTGATCTGGCGCACGGTGACGAGACTCCTGCCGAGGCGTCGCAGCATCTGAAGGGCTGGCAGAAGGCCGTACTCGCCATTGCGCTGGTAGGCACGGTAGCGGTTCAGCTCTACACCGGCTCGATGGTGCTGGGCGGTATCTTCGGTTTCGCCGTGCTATCGCTGAGCGGTGTTTTTCGCTGGCATGAGCAGGACGGCATCTTCACCGAAGGCATGCGGATGATGGCCCTGGTCGGCTTCATCATGATCACCGCGGCAGGTTTCGCCAGCGTGATGCAGGCCAGTGGTGAGGTCGAAGGGTTGGTAACGAGCTCCACCGAGATGATCGGTGACAACAAGGGACTGGCGGCGTTGATCATGCTGCTGGTGGGCCTGTTCATCACCATGGGTATTGGCTCGTCTTTCTCGACGATTCCGATTATCGCCTCGCTCTACGTCCCATTGGCGCTCAACTTCGGCTTTTCGCCGCTCGCTACAGTGGCCTTGGTTGGCACCGCTGCTGCTCTGGGGGATGCCGGCTCGCCCGCCTCGGATTCGACGCTTGGCCCCACCGCCGGCCTCAACGTCGATGGCCAGCATGATCACATTTGGGACAGCGTGGTGCCGACTTTCCTGCACTACAACATTCCGCTAGTGGTCTTTGGTTGGATTGCGGCCATGGTGCTGTGACCTGACCAATGCTTCTCACCGCCGCGTGTGATCCACCGGCGGTGATTTAAACGGTTCATGGCACTTTGCCGGAAAAGCGGCGTGGATCTTTACAAAGAAGTACGCCGTGTCGCCATATCCGAAGGCAATCCGCTTGCTGATCTTGCGGGCAGTCTTATTATAGCCGCTGCAGACAGGGGTAATCCGATCATCGGGCTCCACCTGGAGATGCGACGTCTAAGGGGCCAGAAACGCGTGATGAGCGACGGTGAAGCCTTTCCGGAGCAGGGGGGTAGCCTCTATGGCGAGGGCGGTAACCGTGAACAGACGTTTGTGGTGAATAACTGCTTGCTCGGATTTACCGACGTTTCGCTATCCTGCCTTAATTAGGTCAGCTTTGTTTCGCTTTCACGCCAGTCTGCGAAGAACCAAAAGAAAGCCGCCCCGGAAGAGGCGGCAAAAAAGACCGTGACTAGCAATGAGAGGGAGAAACCAGGGCAGGAGACTGGCGGGTTCCTGCCTGGCGTGGCGCCTCATCAACGCCACGGTTCAAGAATAATCATTCTCGTTTGAGCTGTCAATACAAATGCGAACGCTTTTCGTTAGCGATGTATCGTCAGCCGGCAAGGCGCAGCCACAGCGGCAGGGTCAGCATGGCCAGCAGCGTCTGGCCGGTGATCAGGGCCGCCATCAGCTCGGCGTCTCCGCCCAGCTGGCGGGCCAGGATATACGCCGAAGTGGCGGTGGGCAGGGCGGCGAACAGCAGGGCCACATCGCGGGTCACTGGATCCAGGCCCAGCAGCAGGGCCAGAATGAGCACCAGGGCCGGCATCAGCCCCAGCTTGACCAGGTTGGCGGTCCAGACCCCGCGATCGCGTCTCAGTAGCGCGGCGGGACGCAGCGCCACGCCCACCGCCACCAGGCCCAGCGGCAGGGCGGCACGGCCCAGCAGCTCCATGCCGGGCTGGCTCCAGCCGGGCAGGCCGATGCCGCTGAGGTTGAGGGCGATGCCGGTCAGGCAGGCCAGGATCAGCGGGTTGCGCGTCAGTGCGGCGAGGCTCCTGCCCAGGCTCGCCGAGCCCAGAGTGCCGGTTGCGATGAAACTGGCCACGCAGAGCACGTTGACCACTGGCACCATCAGCGCCACCGCGACCGCGGCCACCGTGGCCCCGGCACTGCCGTGCAGGGCGGCGGCCCCGGCCACCCCGACATAGGTGTTGAAGCGCAGCGCGCCCTGGAAGGCCGAGGTGAAGGCGGGCGCAGCGAGTCGCAGCCGGCCTCGCAGCCCCCACAGCAGCAGGCCGAACAGGCCCATGGCACCGAGCAGGGCGAGGGCCAGCCGGGCCACCGGCACCTGGGCGACGTCCGCGGTGGCCAGGGTCGAGACCAGCATGGCGGGAAACAGCAGGAAGTAGATCAGCCGTTCCATGCGCGGCCAGAAGTCGCCGCCCGGCTGGCGCCACCAGCCGAGCCCGGCGCCCAGCAGGATCAGCAGGAACAGCGGCCCCAGTGCGTTGCCCACGTCGTCCATGACAGTTCCCTCCTGATGGTCTCCCCTGCGACATCCTTGCGCACTTCGCCGCAGGCAAATGCTGATAAGCTTACCTCCATCCTGCCACCGATGGAGGCCCCGCGCTTCGCCATGCCCCCGCGTATCCCGTCGTCGAGCGGTGCGGCTCGCCCCCCGCTGCTGCCCCTGCTGATCACCGTCACCCTGCTGACCCTCGCCGTGGCGCTCTGGTACCTGACCCGCTACAGCCTGCGCGATGAGGTCGGTGTGCACTGGCATCCGCCGGCGGAGGTCCGCTGCGACCTCCATGCGGGCCCCTGCACGGCGCGCCTGGGGCAGGGCATCACGCTGCGCCTGGCGATCGCGTCGGACGGCCCCATCCGGGCCCTGGAGCGTCTGCCGCTGGAGGTGCGCCTGGCGGGTATTGCCGCCGAGTCCGCGCGCGTCGACTTCGTCGGCCGCGACATGGACATGGGGTTGCACCGCTTCCCCCTCGAGGCCGTGGGAGGCGGCGTCTTCCGTGGGGAGGGGCAGGTGACGATCTGTACCGAGGCGGTCATGCCCTGGCGCGCGAAGGTGGTGGTGGACACGCCACAAGGCCGTCTGGGAAGCTGGTTCGACTTCGACGTGGCGAGGCGGTGATCATGCAGCGGCGAGGCATCTGGCTGGGACTGGGCGCGATACTGATGGTGGTCGCGGTCGGCCTCGCCTTCTACCAGCAGCAGCTGAGGGACCCGGCGAAGGGCGAGCCCCAGGGAGGGCCGATCGAGCTGCCGTCGACCGCGGGCGAGTTCTCGCTGAGCCAGCTCGATGATGATCAGCTGGCGGTGATCTTCTTCGGCTACACCTGGTGCCCGGATGTCTGCCCGATGAGCCTCGCCGTGGTGCGTCAGGTGATGGGGCGTCTCGACCCCGAGCAGCGGCGCCGGGTGGTCCCGCTGATGATCTCGCTGGACCCCGAGCGGGATACCCTGACGCGGCTGGAGGAGTACCTGGCCTTCTTCGGGGAGGGGTTCATCGGCGCCACCGGCAGCCAGGACGCGCTCGAGGCACTGGCCGAACGCTACGGGGTGGTCTGGCGCAGGGTGGCGACCCCGGACTCCGCCATGGCCTACACCATCGATCACAGCGCCTCGCTGTTCCTGGTCGACCGCGACGGCGAGATTCGCCGCCGGGTGCTGCATTCCCCCACCTCGGGCCCGCTGCAGGCCGCCCTGGAACAGGCGCTGGCCGAGGGCTGACGCCTCGGCACGGGAACGGCTGGCTTATTTCTCGTCGGGTGCCTGCTGCAGGCGCTCGATCATGGCCATCAACGCCCCCGTCTGGGAGCCCCGGCGGCTGTCATGCAGGGGGTCGAGTTGCCAGGTGCTCTCGGAAAAGCCCCACCAGTCCCAGCAGCCCTGGGGATTGGGCAGGCTGGTTTCCGCCTGGGGGTAGAGCACCACCCGTCGATTGGTGGCGGCCCACTCGTTGAGGCCACTGTGGCGAACGAAGGCCTCGTCGATCTGCTCGACATCCATGGCACAGCCATGCAGCGCCACGGTCAGCTCACAGCCGCCCTTCTCGCAGTTCGCTGGCACGAACAGGTAACCGGTGTCACCCAGCCCGCGGGCGTCGAAGCTTGACTGGTCGAAGCGCACGAGCTCACCCCGTGGTTCGCCCGGCGCGGGGGGCGCCAGGTCGCCGTGCAGCCAGCCCAGCATCTCCCCGGCGATATCCAGGTCGCAGGCCAGCAGGTGGGTGCCGCCGCCGCCGCGACAGTCCGCCAGGGCATCCACGGGCGTGTCCACACTCGCCGCCAGCGGCCAGCCGTGGCCGGCCTCCTCGCTCTCCATGAACCTCAGCTGGCCATCGGGGGAGGCCAGCCAGCCGCGAAATTGCTCGGCCAGGGCTTGGCCCAGTGCGGGGGCCACGGTGTCGTCCTCCGCGCCATGCCAGACGAAGACCCGCAGCTCGGCCAGGGCCTCGGGCTCGCCGACCAGCTCGCGCCGGCGGTACCCCCGGTAGCGGTCCTCGAGCTCCGCCGGGTCCGGCATGCCTCGCTGGGTCGACATGCATTGGCCCAGGGCCAGGCCCAGGGAGCCGCGGGCACAGGCCCAGGGCCCGGCGGCGGCGACGCCCAGCCCGGCGAACCGTTCGGGCCAGGCCACCGCCAGCTGGGTGGCCATGTAGCCCCCCGAGGAGACACCGAGCACGCTGACGCTGTCCCGGTCCACGCCCAGGCGCGGCAGTTGTGCCGGCGGCTCCTGGGCGGCCAGCGGGGCGGCCAGCCCCAGACAGAGACCGGCGGCGGCCAGGCAGCGGAGGGCGTTCATCGGGGCCGGATCATTCACCAGCCACGTCGAGCAGCTCGACCTTGAAGATCAGCGTCTCGTGGGGGCCGATGGGACCCTGTCCCTGGGCGCCGTAGGCCAGCTCGGAGGGAATCACCACCTCCCAGGTGTCACCCACGCTCATCAGCAGCAGGGCTTCCTGCCAGCCCTCGATGACCTGGCCGACCTGGAAGCTCACCGGCTCGCCGCGATCATAGGAGCTGTCGAAGACGGTGCCGTCGATCAGGGTGCCCTCGTAATGGACCTCCACGGTGTCGGCGGCGGTGGGGGTCGCACCGTCGCCGGATTCCAGCTCGCGATACTGCAGGCCCGAGTCGGTGACCGTCACCCCGTCCTGTTCGGCGTTCTCGGCCAGGTAGGCCTCGCCCTCGGCGCGGTTGGCCGCGGCCTGCTGTTCGGTCTCGGCCTCGCGGGCGGCCATGGCCTCCTGCTGGAACGTTGTCAGGGCCTTGGCCATCTCCTCGTCGCTCATTTCCAGCTCGCCGTCGTCGAAGACGTCGCGGATGGCCTGGGTGAAGGCATCGACGTCCAGGTCCTCGACATCCTGCTGGATGCTCTGGCCCAGGGTCACGCCGAGGCTGTAGCCCAGCTTTTCGTCGTCGGTCTCCGGGGCGGCGGCCAGTGCCAGGGGGGCGGCGGCCAGCAGGGCTGTCAGGGAGGCGGAGGTCAGCAGTGTCTTCATGAAAGAACCTTGTGCTTTGGCGCGCAGGCGCCTTGGGTGGATGTCCGAGAATGCATGGAAATCATGGGACTCTAACAGGGCCGGGCCAGTTCCGCACCCGCATGACATACAGGGGGAAACCGGCCCGGCGAGGGGTGCCCGCGAGGGTCAGACGATCAGGGTCGGGCAGTGGGCGGAGCCGGCCACCCGCTGGGCGACGCTGCCCAGCAGCAGGCTCTTGTCGCCGTTGGTGCCCTGGGAGCCGATCACGATCAAGTCACACTCGCGCTTGCGGGCAAAGCGCACGATGATGCGCGACGGCCGCCCCCCCTTGACGAAGGAGCGTACCTTCTCGGCCGGCACCCCGAGCTCCACGGCATGAGACTTGGCATGGACCGCGATCTCGGTGGCGTACTCCTTGAGCGCGTCATCGGGCAGGTCGAGCTGCTCGGGCCTCACCATGGAGAGCGAGGCCTCGAGCAAGCTGTGGTGCTTGAAGACGCACAGGATGTAGAACTCGGCCCCGGTCAGCAGCTGCAGGCCAGCACCTTTCTCCAGCGCCTTGAGGGCGCCCTTGGAGCCATCCACCGGGACCAGTATCCGATTGAACATGGTCGTTTACTCCTTGGGTCAGGCGAACGCCAGGTCACGCAGGAACAGGGCGATCTGCGGGAACATGATCAGCAGGGCCGCGGCCATGATCAGCATCAGCACGAAGGGCGGCGTGCCCTTGATCACGTCCAGGTAGGGGCGCTTGAAGATGGCGATGGCGGTGAAGATGTCGCACCCGAAGGGTGGCGTCGCCGAACCGATGGCCACCTGCAGGGTGATCAGGATGCCCACCAGCACTGGATCGAGCCCGGTAGCCGCCACGGCCGGGGCGAAGATCGGCGTCAGCACCAAGATCACCACGATGGGGTCGACGAACATGCAGGCCACGAAGAAGGCGACGCAGATGGCGATCAGCACGCCCGTGGGGCCCGCCTCGTGGACGCCCGCTGCCGCCAGGATCTCCTGGGGGATCTGGGCGAAGGAGATGATCCACGAGAAGCTATTGCCCACCGCGACCAGGATGAACACCACGGCGGTGATCAGGCCGGTGGACTTGGCGATGGCATAGATGTCGTTGATCTTCAGCGAGCGGAAGATCAAAAACTCCAGGAAGATGGCGTAAAGCACACAGGCGGCCGCTGCCTCGGTGGGGCTGAAGATGCCGCCGTAGATGCCGCCAACGATGATCACCGGGAAGCCCAGCGGCCACAGGGCCAGGCGGACCGCGGTGAGGCGTTCGCCCCAGCTCGATTTCGGCTCGGTAGGGACCTTGCGCACGGTGGCGTAGATCACGCAGTAGATCGAGAACATCACCAGGATCAACAGCCCGGGCCCGATGCCGGCGATGAACAGTTCGGCGATGGAGGTTCCCGAGATAACCCCGTAGATGATCATGCCGATGCTGGGCGGGATCAGGAAGGCGATATCGCTGGAGTTGATGATCAGCGCCAGGGTGAAGGAGTCCGAGTAGCCGGCCTTGAGCATCTTGGGACGCAGTGGCGACCCGACGGCCACCACCGTGGCCTGGGTAGAGCCCGAGACGGCGCCGAACAAGGTACAGGAGGCCGCGGTGGAGACCGCCAGACCGCCCTTAACGTGGCCAATGAAGGACATCACCATGTTGATCAGACGATCGGCCGAATGCCCACGCGTCATGATATCGGCGGCCAGGATGAACATCGGCACCGCAATCAGCGAGGCGGGGCGGATGCCGGCCATCATCTGCTGGATGAGCGTGTCCATCTGGCCCAGGCCGTTGAACATCATGTAGAAACCGATGACCGCCGCGGTGATCAGCGGGATCATCATGGGAAAGCCCAGCAGCAGCAGGGCGATCATGGTGGTAACCATTATTGTCGTCATCGTGCGTTCCCCCGGGCGTTCTGCCCTCCGTCAGACTTCCGTTTCCGTGTCCTTGTAGCCGTCGAGCACGCCAGTCGACAGATAGACGTCCCGTGACGTCAGGTTCTTGATCGCGGTGAGCAGGTACTGGATCCCGGTGATCAGAAAGCCCAGGGGTGCCCAGATGTAGATGATCCAGATCGGGAAGCCCAGCGCCGGCAGGATCCTGCCCTTGGACTGCAGGTCCAGGATGTAGACGATCGAGTAGTAGAGCAGGAAGAACATCACCAGCGAGGTGACCAGAGAGATGAAGATCATCAGCGCCTTGCGGCCGCCGACCGGCAGGGCATCGTAGATCGCCGACATGCGGATATGGCGACCGTGGCGGGCGGCATAGCCGATGCCGGCGAAGGTGATCATGATGATCAGGATGCGGTTGATCTCGCCGGAAAAGAAGATGCTGTCACCGAACACGAAGCGGGCGATGACGTTGGCGATGGTGTTGAAGGCCATCAGCAGCACGCCGAGTGCCAGGATCGCCGCCTCCAACTTGCTTATCAGGGTGTCGATGACCCCGAGCGGGCCAGGAAGGCCCGAGCGATAGTGCTTTTCGGACTCGTCGTCGGTCATGTCCGTACTCCCCTTCGGCTGCGATGAGGGAAAATCAGGAATCCCTTATGGCCAGCATACGCGTGGATGCCTGGCCCGGTGGCCGCCGACATCAACGCTGGGTGCACGCTGCCATGTTCGGAAACCTCATGTCCACAAACCTCATGTCCATAAACAACAGGAGGGGGGCGGCCCGGGCAGGCCACCCCCCTTCAAGGTCGAAGCCGGTGGTGATTACTCCACGTCTTCGGTTACGGCCTCGAGGTCGGCCTTGAACTGCTCGAGCAGTTGCTTGCCACGCTCGCCGGTCATGTCGATGAATTCTTCTTCGACCTGGGGCGCGCGCTCCTTGAAGGCCTGGATCTGCTCATCGTTGAGCCGTGTCACGGTGCACTCGTCGCAGGCTTCCATGATCTTGTCGAGCGATTCTTCGGCCAGGCCCTGGATGTGATCGATGGTATGATCGTAGGCCGCTTCGGATGCCTTACGCACCAGCGCCTGGTCCTCGTCGGAGAGGCCCTCGAAGAAGTCCTGGTTGGCCATCATCGCGGTGGTGAACCAGCCATGGCTGGTGAAGGTCAGGTGCGGGGAGACCTCGTAGAGGCCGCCGGACTCGATCCAGAAGATCGGGTTCTCCTGGCCGTCGATGATGCCGGTCTGCAGGCCGCCATAGACCTCGCCCCAGGGCAGCGGCGTGGGCGTCGCACCGAAGGCGTTGTAGGTCTCCGCCAGCAGCGGGTTGGTCATGGTGCGGATCTTCTTGTTATTGAAGTCCTTGGGCGAGGTGATCGGCTCGTCGGCGGTGACCACCATCTCGCCTTCCGGATACATCTGAAGTAGCTCCAGGCCTTGCTCGGCATAGAGCTCCGGAAACACCTCGTTGATGGCCTTGCTCTCGTCGAAGAACTCGAGCACCTGGTCCATGTCGGTGGGCATCAGATAGGGAATGAAGAAGATCTGCGCCTCGGGAATCAGCGAGCCGGTGAAGCCGGGCGACTGGTTGACGAACTGCAGGATGCCGTTCTGGGTCTGCTCCATGATGTCGTCGGACTCGCCGAGCTCGCCGAAACGGTAGATCTGCAGCGAGTGGTCGGAGTTGGCCTCGATGTAGTCCTTGAAGGCGACCGCGAAGACGTCCTGGACGTCACCCTCGTATTCCTCGTGGGCGTAGCGCCAGTTGTCGGCGAAAGCAGCGGTGGACATGCCGAACATCAGTGCGCCGATACCGGCGCCCGTCAACAGCTTGTGTGACTTCATTCTTGTGATCCCTCTGCAGGTTTGTCCCGTGATGGAGGATGCGGCCATCAGCAGGTGTCAGGTGAACATGACATTCACTCGGCTGATTTCAGGCTAGCGTGGCCGCCAAGAGGGGTCAAGCTGGCTTTCTAGGGTTTGCAGGGCACTAAGATGAGGTTTTTTCTGCACTTGCAGACGCGTGGCGAGGCGTTCCGCCAGGCGGGGAGAGGGGCTCGGCAGGGCAGATAGCCGGTCGCTCTCGAACGCCAGCCGCTCCAGGCGCGAGAGGGCCTCGCGCTCCGCCTGGAGCTCGGCTTGCTGGAGCGTCCGGCGCAGCGCGGCCACGGACTCGCTCTCCTGGGCCTCCGGCTTCAGCTCCCGGCGCAGCCGGCGAAGGGGGATCGTGACACGGCGCTGCCAGCGGCGGACCGGGTCGGGGCACGCGTCGCACGCCAGCCCGTGCTGATAGAGCCAGCAGTGCCAGAGCAGCTCGCAGACATCGACCCCGGCCTCGTCCTGGAGCACCAGGCAGGCCGCCTCGACGCCGTCGCGCCCGTAGAGGGCGAGGGCAAACTCCCATAGGGGGGCGTCGAGCAGTCGGGCCCGCAGAGCGGACGGCAATTGGGTAGAATCGTGGGTCATGACACGGCTGTCGTCCCGGTGGGCGGCAGCCTCACGGACTGCCGAGTGGAGCCTGCATGATCGCACTGCGCCAAGTTTCCCTGCAACGCGGCACCCAGACCCTGCTCGAGGGAGCCGACCTGACCCTGCATGCTGGCCACAAGGCGGGCATCGTCGGGCCCAACGGGGCGGGCAAGTCGAGCCTGTTCAAGCTGCTGCTCGGCGAGCTCTCCCCGGACCAGGGGGAGATGGAGATGAGCGGTGGCCAGCGCATCGCCCACATGGACCAGGAGGTGGCGGCGCTGGAGCGCTCCATCATCGACTACGTGCTGGACGGCGACCGCGAGCTGCGCCACACCGAGGCGGCCCTCGAGGCCGCCCGCGAGCAGGACGCCGCCCATCGCGAGGCGGAACTGCATGGCGCCATCGAGGCGTTGGATGGCTACAGCGCCCCGGCCCGGGCGGCTCAGCTGCTGGTGGGGCTGGGCTTCGTCCAGGCCGACCTGGAGCGGCCGCTGGCCGCGTTCTCCGGGGGCTGGCGGATGCGCGTCAACCTGGCGCGCACGCTGTTCAAGCCCTCCGACCTGCTGCTGCTGGACGAACCCACCAACCACCTCGACCTGGATGCCCTGCTGTGGCTCGAGCAGTGGCTCACCCGCTACCCCGGCACCCTGCTGCTGATCTCCCACGACCGCGACTTCCTCGATGCGGTGTGCGATCACATCGTGCACTTCGATCACCGCAGCCTGGTGCTCTATCGTGGCAACTACTCCACCTTCGAGCGCACCCGCGCCGAGAAGCTGGCCCTGCAGCAGGCCGAGGCCGCCAAGCAGCAGGCGCGCCGCGAGGAGATCGAGCGCTTCGTGGCCCGCTTCCGCTACCAGGCGACCAAGGCGCGCGCCGCCCAGAGCCGGCTCAAGACCCTCGAGCGCATGGGGGATATCGCCGTGGCCCATGCCGACTCGCCCTTCCACTTCACCATTCCGGCGTCCGACAAGGTGTCCCACCCGCTGCTGGTGCTCGACGAGGCGCGCCTGGGCTACCGTAACGAGGCCGGCCAGGAGGCGGTGCAGCTCGAGGGCGTCAAGCTGAGCCTGCTGCCCGGCCAGCGCATCGGCCTGCTGGGCCCCAACGGGGCCGGCAAGTCGACCCTGATCAAGTCGCTGACTGGCGATCTGCCGTTACTCTCCGGCCGGCGGGTAGCCGGCGAGCACCTGGCGATCGGCTACTTCGCCCAGCACCAGCTGGAGGGGCTGGACCTGGCCGCCACGCCCTTCATGCACGTGCAGCGTCTCTCGCCTACCGCCGCCGACCTGGACATTCGCAAGTTCCTGGGCGGCTTCGGTTTCCACGGCGACGACGCCTTCGCCGAGGTGGGGCGCTTCTCCGGCGGCGAGAAGGCGCGCCTGGCCCTGGCGCTGGTCGCCTGGCAGAAGCCCAACCTGCTGCTGCTGGATGAGCCCACCAACCACCTGGACCTGGAGATGCGCGAGGCGCTCACCGAAGCGCTGGCGAGCTTCGCGGGGACGGTGATCATCGTCTCCCACGACCGGCACCTGTTGCGCGCCACCGTGGACGAGTTCTGGCGGGTGGCCGACCATCGCGTCGAGCCCTTTGATGGCGACCTGGAGGACTATCGGGCCTGGCTCAAGGCGCGCTTGGAGGGCGAGCGCCGCGAGGCCCGGGCCGACAAGGCCGACCGCCAGGCCGAGGGGGAGGCTCCCAGGGAGGATCGCAAGACGGCCCGTCGCGCCGCCGCCGAACTGCGTGAGAAGCTGCGGCCCCTGAAGAAGACGCGCGACCGCGCCGAGCAGGCCATGGAGAAGGTCCAGAAGGAACTCGCCGCGGTGGAGGAGACGCTCGGCGACGCCGAGCTCTATACCGACCCGGCGCGCAAGGACGAGCTCACCGAGCGCCTCGGTCGCCAGGGCGAGCTCAAGTCGCGTCTGGAAGACCTGGAACAGGCCTGGCTGGAGGCCGAGGAGGCGTTGGAGGCCGCCGCGCTGCGCGCGGAGCTATGAGCCATAAGCTTGAAGCTGAAAGATAACCTGGTCCGGCTTCGCCGGGAGCTGGAAGCCCCCCTTGAATGAGACACCTGTGGGCGCGCGCTGCCTTCCAGCTTCCAGCTTCCAGCTTCCAGCTTTCAGCTTTCGAGCAGGAACGTCACCGGTCCATCGTTGATCAGCGAGACCTGCATGTTGGCGGCAAACTCGCCGCTGGCGACCCTCGGCCAGGCGTCTCGGGCGCGCCTGAGCAGGTAGTGGAAGAGGCGCTCGCCCTCGGCGGGCGGTGCAGCGCTGGAGAAGCTGGGTCTCAGCCCCTTGCGGGTGTCGGCGGCCAGGGTGAACTGGGAGACCAGCAGCAGGCCGCCTTCGGCCTGCTGCAGGTTCAGGTTCATCTTGCCCGCCGCGTCGGGGAACACCCGATAGTGCAGTAGCCTGTGCAGCAGCCGGTCGGCTGCCGCCTGGTCGTCGCCCTTCTCGACGCCCACCAGGGCCAGCAGCCCCGGGCCGATGGCGCCCACCTCGCGATCGTCGACCGCCACGCTGGCACGTTTGACGCGCTGGATCAGGGCGCGCATGGCTCTCCTCCACTGGTTGAGTCGGGGCGACAGAGGGTAGCACCTTGGGCGGGTCTCAGGCGTCCGGTCACCAGGCGCGGCAGAGCATGATGTCGCAGTGGGGTTCGCAGAGCAGGCGCTCGGTGATCTGGCTATGGCGGCCCAGCTGGCCGCGGCTGCCCAGGGCGAGCAGGTCCGGCGGCTGGCGGCGCAGGCGGGTCATCAGGACCTCGAGGGGCTCGCCCTGCTCCAGCACCAGCTCGAGCTCCGGCACGTCGTCGAGCTCGCTCATCAGCTGCTCGGTCTCGCGCTCGAGCTGGGTGCGCAGGCGTTCCACCTCGCGGTCGCGCCAGCGGGCATAGTCGCCGTCGGAGCCCAGCTCCCGCTCGCCGGGGATGTCCCAGGCATGGAGCAGGGTTAGCCGGGCGCCGGGGAAGCGCTTGAGGGTCTCGCGCAGGGTGTGGCGCGAGGTCAGCGAGAAGTCCACCGGCACCAGGATGTCCTGCCACTCCTGGGTGGCCAGGTGGCTGACCGAGAGCACCGGGCAGGGGGCGCTGCGCAGCACCCGGGCGAGGGTGGTGCCGGCGACCAGGTCGGGCTGGCCGCGCTTGCGATGGGCGCCGAGGATGATCATGTCCGCCTCGCGCTCATGGGCCTCGCGGATGATCTCGGCATAGGGGGCGCCGGCCATGGTCTGGATCAGGCACTGGGGCTCGGGCAGGGCATAGTCCTCACGGATGTCGACGAGGGTGGCGCGGATGTCCTCCACCACGGCCGCTTCCAGGTCATGCAGGACCCGTCGCGGCAGGTAGGGGTCGAGCACATGGATGACATCGAGTCGGGCACCGCTCTCCACCGCCAGGCGTATGGCGCGGGCGAAGGCGGCGCGGTTCTCGGCGGAAAGGTCGCTGGCGAAGAGCAGGGTCTGGCTCATGATGGCTCACTCCCGGGAAGGTTGATCCCCACGGCACAGCCTTCAGCATGGGCGGCAGGGGGGGAGCGCGCAAGCCTGGCGGGTTACCACCAAGCGTGGAAGTGGTGCACCGGACCGTGGCCCTGACCCACGTCAAGCCGGTGGCTCTCCTCGAGGGCCCGCGAGAGCCAGGCCTTGGCGGCGGCCACCGCCTCGCGGGGAGCGTCGCCAAGGGCCAGGCGGGCGGTGATCGCCGAGGAGAGGGTACAGCCGGTGCCGTGCAGGTTGGTGGTGTCGACCCGGAAGCCTTCGATCCAGGTGGCCGCGTCGGTGGTGATCAGCAGGTCGGGGCAGTCCTCGCCACGCAGGTGGCCACCCTTGAGCAGCACGGCGCCGGCGCCCAAGGCACGCAGGCCGGGGGCCAGCGCCTCCATGCCGGCGCGGTCCTCGGGTACCGGGCAGCCCAGCAGCACCGCGGCCTCCGGCAGGTTGGGGGTGATCAGGTCGGCCAGCGGCACGAGGATATCCCGCACTGCACGGATGCCGGCATCGTCGACCAGGATGTCGCCGCTCTTGGCCACCATCACCGGGTCGAGCACGATCCGGCCCGGCCGCCGCCGAGTCAGGGCCTCGCGGATCACCTCGGCGACCTCCCGGCTGGCCACCATCCCGATCTTCACGGCATCGATGTCGATGTCATCGAGCAGCGTCTCGAGCTGGGCGGCGATGAAGTCCGCCGGCACCGGGTGAACTCCGGTGACGCCGCGGGTGTTCTGGGCGGTCAGGGCGGTGATCACGCTGGTAGCATAGGTCCCCAGGGCCGAGAGGGTCTTGAGGTCGGCCTGGATGCCGGCGCCGCCACTGGGGTCGGAGCCGGCGATGGTCAGGGTGTTGGGTATGCAGCGGGAGGCGGCCATCAGCGTCACGTCATTGCGGTCGAAGAGAGCCAACAGCCTACTGCAGGGACGGGGGGCGGTGCCATGCTGACCCTGTTCCTGGTGGCGCTGGCCAGCGCCACCCTGCTGCCCGGTGGCTCCGAAGTGTGGCTGGCCCGGCTGTGGTGCGCCGGCGAGCCGGCCATGCTGCTGTGGGCGGTGGCCAGTCTCGGCAATACGTTGGGCAGCCTGGTCAATGTGGGGCTGGGGCGCTACGCGCGACACTTCCAGGATCGCCGCTGGTTCCCGGTGTCCCGTCGGGGGCTGGAGCGGGCCGAGCGCTGGTACCTGCGTTTCGGGGAGTGGAGCCTGCTGGCCTCCTGGGCGCCGCTGGTCGGCGACCCGCTCACCGTACTGGCCGGCATCCTGCGGCTGCCATGGTGGCGCGCCATCCTGCTGATCACCCTGGCCAAGGCGGCGCGCTATGCCGTGGTGCTGTGGCTCGCGAAGGCCTGGCTGGCTCCCTGGTGTTGAGTGCCGATGCGTTGAGACGCATCGCTGGCCGGGTTTCGGCAAAAGGCCGATAATCCTCTAGGCTAGTTATTAGCCTGCAATCCTGAGCGGCTGTCTCCGGTCCGCAGCGATGAGGGAACGAGGTCGGCGTTTGACCGCCAGCCTAGGGATACGCGATTCGAGAGGTCATTCGTGGAGCATGACAGCATGGCAGTGGTTTCCGACTACTGGGCGACGGGATTCTTCATCCTGGCGGTACTCGTGCTGTGTGTGCTGATGATCGGCCTCTCCGCCTTGCTTGGCGGGCGCAGTACAGGGCGCAGCAAGTCTCTCCCCTTCGAGTCCGGGGTGATCGGCGCTGGCAACGCGCGTCAACGCTTTTCCGTCAAGTTCTATCTGGTCGCCATGCTGTTCGTGATCTTCGATCTCGAAGCCGTTTTCCTGTTCGCCTGGGCCGTATCCGTCCGTGAGGTGAGCTGGGCGGGCTTTGCCGGGGCGGCCGTGTTCATCGTTATCCTGCTGGCCGGGCTGGTCTACGATAGCCGCGTCGGTGCCCTCGACTGGGCGCCTCCCGGGAGCAGGCCACGTGACGGGCAAGGCTGACGCCGTGCCAGAGGCTGGTGTCGCCCCGGGTAGCCGTCACATCATCATCTGCCGAATGTCGCTGGAGGAGTCGCATGCCCTATACCTTGACGCGTGCCGAAGAGGCGGTGTCCGCCGATGCCCGCTATCCGCTCGGCCGCACCCAGCGGGTCGAGGACGACCCACTGAGGCAGCAGGTGCATCGCAGCGTGTTCACCGGCAAGCTGGAAGAGGTACTCAACTCGGCGGTCAACTGGGGACGCAAGAACTCCCTGTGGCCCTACAACTTCGGCCTGTCCTGCTGTTATGTGGAGATGACCACCGCCTTCACCGCGCCGCACGACATCGCCCGCTTCGGCGCCGAGGTGATCCGCGCCTCGCCGCGCCAGGCCGATTTCATGGTCATCGCCGGGACCTGTTTCATCAAGATGGCCCCCGTGATCCAGCAGCTCTACGACCAGATGCTCGAGCCCAAGTGGGTGATCTCGATGGGTTCCTGCGCCAACTCCGGTGGCATGTACGACATCTACTCGGTGGTTCAGGGGGTCGACAAGTTCCTGCCGGTGGATGTCTATGTGCCGGGCTGTCCGCCGCGTCCGGAGGCCTTCCTGCAGGGACTGCAACTGCTGCAGGATTCGATTCAGGAGGAGCGTCGGCCGCTGTCGTGGGTAGTCGGCGACCAGGGCGTGTACCGTGCCGAGATGCCCTCGCAACGCGAGAGGCATCGCGACCGGCGCATCCAGGCCACCGAACTGCGCAGTCCCGACCGCCTCTGAGTTCGTTTTTTGCAGGAGCTTGCCGACGTCCATGAGCGACGCTATCCCGACCACCGCCCCTTCAGCCACCGACGATCCACTCGTCGGTGCGCTCAGGCAGCGCTTCGGTGATCATGCCCTTGTCGAGCAGCCGACTCTCACCGGGCTGCCGGTGGTGTGGATCGCCCGTGAGTCCCTCGGCGACATGCTGCGCTTCCTGCGCGACATGCCTGAACCGTTCGAGATGCTCTATGATCTCTCGGCGATCGACGAGCGGCTGCGCACCCATCGTCGCGACCTGCCCGCGGCCGATTTCACGGTCTTCTACCACGTGCTGTCGGTGTCACGAAACCGCGACGTGATGCTCAAAGTAGCCCTGCAGGAGGGCGACCTGGCACTGCCCAGCGTGGTTTCGCTCTATCCCAACGCCAACTGGTACGAGCGTGAGGTGTGGGACATGTTCGGCATCGACTTCGTCGGCCACCCGCACCTCACGCGGATCCTCATGCCACCGACCTGGCAAGGGCATCCGCTGCGCAAGGATCACGGCGCCAGGGCCACCGAGTTCGACCCTTACACCCTCACCGTGGAGGGCCAGGATGTCGAGCAGCGGGCGCTGCAGTTCAAGCCCGAGGAGTGGGGGATGCGGCGCGAGCGGGAGGGCGCCGAGTTCATGTTCCTCAACCTCGGCCCCAATCACCCCTCGGCACACGGCGCCTTCCGCCTCGTACTGCAGCTCGACGGCGAGGAGATCATCGACTGCGTCCCGGATATCGGCTATCACCACCGCGGTGCCGAGAAGATGGGCGAGCGCCAGTCCTGGCATAGCTACATCCCCTACACCGACCGGGTCGACTACACCGGCGGGGTGATGAACAACTTCCCTTACATCTTGGCGGTGGAGAAGCTGGCCGGTATTGACGTGCCCGCGAGGGTCGAAACCATTCGCGTAATGATGGCCGAGATGTTCCGCATCTCCAGCCACCTGCTGTTCCTGGGCACCTATCTCCAGGATCTGGGTGCCATGACGCCGGTGTTCTTTACCTTCACCGATCGCCAGAAGGCCTATGAAGTCATCGAGGGTATTACCGGCTTTCGCATGCACCCGGCCTGGTACCGAATCGGCGGAGTCATGCAGGATCTGCCCAAAGGCTGGGACCGGCTGGTGCAGGGGTTCCTCGACTGGATGCCGCGCCGGCTTCGGGAATACGAACGGGCGATGATGGACAACACCATCGTCAAGGAGCGCACCCAACACATTGCCGCGTTCAACACTGACGAGGCGCTAAAGTGGGGCGTCACCGGCCCCAACCTGCGCGCCACCGGGTGCAACTTCGACCTGCGCAAGCAGCGCCCCTATGGCGGTTACGAGAATTTCGACTTCGAGGTGCCGCTGGGCCGCCACGGCGATGTCTTCGACCGCGGCCAGCTGCGCATCGAGGAGATGCGCCAGAGCCTCAAGATCATCCAGCAGTGCGTCGATCACATGCCGGCAGGCGACTACAAGGCCGACCACCCGTTGACCACGCCGCCGCCGCGCGAGCGGATGCTCCAGCATATCGAGACGCTGATCACCCACTTCCTGCAGGTGTCGTGGGGGCCGGTGCTCGAGCCGGGCGAGTCGCTGGCGATGATCGAGGCGACCAAGGGCATCAACAGCTACTACCTGACCAGCGACGGCAACACCATGAGCTACCGAACCCGTATCCGCACGCCGAGCTTCCCGCACCTGCAGCAGATTCCGGCGGTGATGCGCGGCGGCTTCGTGCCCGACCTGATCGCCCACCTGGGCAGTATCGATTTCGTGATGGCTGACGTGGACCGCTGACCCATGACCGAGAGCGCACGACGGATCGCCAGCGACGCTGAGGGCTTCATTCTCGAGGCCGAAGACCGGCGCGCCATCGCGCACGAGCGCGATCACTACGAGCAGCCCCAGGCGGCCTGCATCGAGGCGTTGAAGATCGTCCAGCATCGTCACGGCTGGGTGCCCGACGCGGCGATCCCGGCGATCGCCGAGGTGCTGGGGGTGGGGCCCGCCGATGTCGAGGGCGTGGCAACCTTCTACAGCCTGATCTTCCGCCAGCCGGTGGGGCGGCACGTGATTCTGGTCTGCGACAGCAGCTCGTGCTTTCTCAATGACTATGAGGAACTGCGCGACGCGTTGTCCGAGCGGCTCGGCATCGGCTTCGGCCAGACCACCGCCGATGGCCGCTTCACGCTGCTGCCGGTGTGCTGCCTGGGCGCCTGCGATCGCGGCCCGGCGCTGATGATCGACGATCATACCTACGGCCCCGTCGACCCGGGGGATGTGGCCGACCTGCTGGAGGGTTATGCATGAGCACAAGCCGCTATCATTGCCAGCTGCGCCAGGGCGCCGCCGAACGCCGCGCCGAAACCCACCCGCTGACCTGGCGGCTGCGCGAGGATGGCGCCATGCTGGGGCTCGACGACTATGTCGAGAAGGACGGCTATGCCGCGGTCCGCGAGGTGCTCAATCACCGCACCGCCGACGACGTGATCAAGACCATGAAAGAGGCCAACGTGCGCGGGCGTGGCGGTGCCGGCTTCTCGGCGGGCCTCAAGTGGAGCCTGACCATGAAGGGGCCGGACATCCCGCGTGGTTACCTGGTCTGCAACGCCGACGAGATGGAGCCCGGCACCTTCAAGGATCGCTTGCTGCTCGAGCAACAGCCGCATCTGCTGATCGAGGGAATGATCCTCGCCGGCTACGCCAATGATTCGTGCTTCGGTTACATCTTCCTGCGTGGCGAGTACCTCGAGGCGGCGCGCGCCGTGCAGCAGGCGCTCGACGAGGCGCGCGCCGCCGGCTGGCTGGGCCCCGATATCGCCGGCAGCGGTTTCGACTTCGATATCGCCCTGCACACCGGCGCCGGACGCTACATCTGCGGCGAGGAGACCGCGCTGATCAACTCGCTGGAGGGCAAGCGCGCCAACCCCCGGGACAAACCGCCGTTCCCCGGTCAGTCCGGTGCCTGGGGCAAGCCCACCGTGGTCAACAACGTCGAGACCCTGTGCAACGCGCCGGGCGTGATGCACCACGGCGCCCAGTGGTACCAGGATCTCTCCGGCGACTTGAGCGACGACGGCGGCACCAAGCTCTACGGCGTTTCCGGCAAGGTCAACAAGCCCGGCCTGTGGGAGCTGCCGATCGGCACCCCGGCGAGCGAGCTGCTCGAGCGGGCCGGCGGCATGCGCGACGGCCGGGCGCTCAAGACCTGGCTGCCCGGCGGCGGCAGCACCGGCTTCCTGTTGCCCGAGCACCTCGACGAGGCGCTCGACTTCGACACCATCGGCAAGCTGGGCAGCCGCCTGGGCACCGGGCTTATGACGGTGGTCAACGAGGACCAGAGCGTGCTGTCGCTGATGCGCAACCTCGAGCAGTTCTTCGCCCGCGAGTCGTGTGGCTGGTGTACACCGTGTCGCGATGGGCTACCGTGGATCGTCAAGCTGCTCCAGGCGCTGGAGCGCGGCGAGGGTGAGCGCGGCGACATCGAGATGCTCGACAAGCTGGCCGACGACCTGGGGCCGGGCAAGACCTTCTGCGCCCATGCGCCCGGCGCGGCGATGCCGCTGCAGTCGGCGCTCAAGTACTTCCGCGACGAGTTCGAGCGCGGCGTGACGCATCCGGCGGGGGTGGCCCATGCCGAGCCGATTCCGGTGGGCGAGGCATGAAGCGGACCATCAACCAGGAGGCGAGGTAGCGCCATGGCGACGATTCACGTGGACGGGCAGCGCTACGACGTGGAAGGGTCCGACAACCTGCTGGATGCCTGCCTGTCGCAGGGCCTCGACGTGCCCTATTTTTGCTGGCATCCGGCGATGGGCAGTGTCGGTGCCTGCCGGCAATGCGCGGTCAAGCAGTTCAAGGACGAGGACGACACCCAAGGCAAGCTGGTGATGTCGTGCATGACCCCCGCGGCCGATGGTACCCGGATCTCGATCGATGACGAGCAGGCGCGCGAATTCCGTGCCAGCGTCATCGAGTGGCTGATGACCTATCATCCCCACGACTGCCCGGTGTGCGAGGAGGGCGGCCACTGCCACCTGCAGGACATGACGGTGATGACCGGCCACGACCGTCGGCGCTATCGCTTCCGCAAGCGTACCCACCGCAACCAGTACCTGGGGCCGTTCATCGCCCACGAGATGAACCGCTGCATCAACTGCTATCGCTGCGTGCGCTTCTACCGGGATTATGCCGGCGGCACCGATCTGGGCGTCTTCGGCATGAACAACAATCTCTATTTCGGTCGTCATCAGGAAGGCACGCTGGAAAGCCCCTTCTCCGGCAACCTCAGCGAGGTCTGCCCCACCGGGGTGTTTACCGACCAGACCCACTCCGAGCAATACACCCGCAAGTGGGACCTGCAGTTCGCACCGAGCATCTGCCACCAGTGTGCGGTGGGCTGCAACATCAGCCCCGGTGAACGCTATGGCGATATCCGGCGCATCGAGAATCGCTACCACGGCGAGGTCAACCGCTTCTTCCTCTGCGACCGCGGGCGCTTCGGCTATGGCTACGTCAACCGTGACGACCGCCCGCGCCAGCCCGAATGGCGTAGCGATCGCGATGATGCCTGGGTGACCCTGGAGGTTGATGCCGCCCTGGATCACGGCGCCGATCGACTGAGAAGCGCCCGTCGGGTGATCGGTATCGGCTCCCCCCGTGCCAGCCTGGAAAGCAACCATCAACTGCGTGAGCTGGTCGGCGAGGAGGCTTTCTCCACCGGCATCGCCGCCGCCGAACAGCGTTGCCTGGACGAGATGCACTCGCTCAACCAGCGCTGTGGGCTGCCCACGCCGACGCTTCGCGAGGTCGAGCACCACGACGCGCTGCTGATTCTCGGCGAGGATCTGATCGAAAGCGCCGCCCGCGTCGGCCTGGCAGTGCGCCAGGCCGCCCAGGCACGACGCGAGACGCTGGCCGCCGAGCGCGATATCCCCGCCTGGAATGATGCCGCGGTACGCACCCTGGGGCAGGATCGCTACCATCCGGTGTTCATCGCCTATCCGATTGCCACGGAGCTCGACGACGTCACCGCGGCGCGCTTCACGCTGGCCCCGGACGACATCGCCCGGCTGGGGTTTGCGGTAGCCCACGAGATCGACGACAAGGCGCCGGCCGTCGCCGGCCTCGACCCCGCCACCCGCGAGGCGGCCCGCGACATCGCTGCGCAGTTGATGGCCGCCGAGCGCCCGCTGGTGATCAGCGGCGGCTCACTGGGCTGCGAGGCCATCCTCCAGGCTGCCGGCAACGTGGCCCGGGCCCTGGCGCGCCGTGCCCGCCGAGGGGGGGTCTTGCTGGTGCGTCGCGAGGCCAACAGCACGGGGCTAACGATGATCGGCGGCAAGCCGCTGGAATGGGCGCTCGACGAGCTCGCCAGCCGGCGGGCCGATGCCGTGGTGATCCTCGAGAACGACCTCTACCAACGCCTGCCCGCGACGCTCATCGACGTAGCCCTCGCCACCGCCGAAACGGTGGTGGTACTCGACCATCAGCGCACCGCCACCTGGGCACAGGCCCATCTGGGCCTGCCCGCGGCCAGCTTCGCCGAGGCCGACGGCACCCTGGTCAGCCTCGAGGGCCGGGCCCAACGTTTCTTCCAGGTCTTCGATCCCACCTACCTGCGCCCCGCGACGCGCATCCACGAGAGCTGGCGCTGGCTGCATGTGTTGCGTGGCGACATCCGGCGTCACCCGGTGGCCGACATCACACTCGATGCCGTGACCCGCGACTGTGCCCGTGCCAACCCTGCGCTGGGCGCCATCGTCGATGCCGCGCCGGACGCCGACTACCGGGTGCACGGCCTCAAGCTGGCGCGCGAGCCGCACCGCTACAGCGGGCGAACCGCCATGCGCGCCCATCTCGATGTCAGCGAGCCGCGGGTTCCCCAGGACCCGGATTCACCCTTTACCTTCTCGATGGAAGGCTACAGCGGCATCGGCCGTCCCCGCGAGGAGGTCGCCTTCGCCTGGGCGCCGGGATGGAACTCGCCCCAGGCCTGGAACAAGTTCACCGATGAGGTCGGCGGCCACCTGCGCGCTGGCGATCCGGGAGTGCGCCTGATCGCTCCGCGCCCCGGTGCTGATGTCTACGCGACCTCGATTCCCGAGGGCTTTCGTGGCCGCGACGGCGAGTGGCAGCTGGTGATCCTGTCGCGGCTGTTCGGCGGCGACGAGACCTCGTCGCGGGCCGCGCCGATCGTCGCTCGGGCGGCGCCGGCCACCCTCGCAGTGGCCCCCGATGATGCCACGCGGCTGGGCGTGGATGACGGGGACCGGCTCGAGATAACCGGCCAGGCCGGGTCGCTGACGCTCGCGGTGCGTCGCGAGGCGACCCTGCCCGGTGGGGTGGTCGGCTTGCCGGCCGGTCTCGCGCCAGTGCTGGTCGCCGGGGAGTGGGTACGCCTGGCCGTGTCTCGTGGCGGGGGCGGCGATGAAGGGGGGCACTCATGAGCTGGCTGTCAGCGTCACTCATCGCCAGCTTGCTCGCCATGCTGCAGGCGGGGGTGATCCTGCTGGGCGTGGTGCTGCTGGGCGCGGTGCTGACGATAGTCGAGCGTCGCCTGCTGGGGCTCTGGCAGGATCGCTACGGGCCCAATCGGGTGGGCCCGTTCGGCTCGCTGCAGCTGGTCGCCGACATGATCAAGATCTTCTTCAAGGAGGACTGGATCCCGCCGTTCGCCGATCGTGCGCTATTCGTGCTGGCACCGGCGATCGCCATGGCCTCGTTGCTGCTGTCGTTCATGATCATTCCCATCACCCCCGGCTGGGGGGTGGCGGACTTCAATATCGGGCTGTTGTTCTTCCTCGCCATGGCCGGCATCAACGTCTACGCGGTGCTATTCGGCGGATGGTCGAGCGGCAACAAGTATGCCCTGCTCGGCGCCATGCGCGCCTCGGCGCAGACGCTCTCCTACGAGGTGTTCATGGGCCTTTCGCTGATGGGTGTGGTGGCGATGGCGGGCACCTTCAACATGCGCGAGATCGTCAACGCCCAGCCGGGCCTGTGGTTCGTCGTCCCGCAGTTCTTCGGCTTCGCTACCTTCCTGATCGCCGGCATCGCGGTGACCCACCGCCATCCCTTCGACCAGCCCGAAGCCGAGCAGGAGCTGGCCGACGGCTACCACATCGAGTACTCGAGCATGAAGTTCGGCATGTTCTTCATCGGCGAGTACGTGGGCATGGCGCTGATCTCGGCGTTGATCGTCACGCTGTTCTTCGGCGGCTGGCATGGCCCCTGGCTGCCGCCGATCGTGTGGTTCGCGCTGAAGACGGGGGCCTTGCTGGTGCTGTTTATCCTGCTGCGCGCCTCGTTGCCCAGGCCGCGCTATGACCGAGTGATGAGCTTCGGCTGGAAGTTCTGCCTGCCGCTGACCCTGATCAATCTGCTGGTGACCGGGGCGCTGATCCTGCTCACCGACCCGCTGTAACCGAGGAGCGACCACCATGTTCATGAAGGTGATCGAAGGCACTATCTCGCAACTGCGCACCCTGGGCATGATCTTCATGCACAGCTTCCGCAAGCGCGAGACGGTCAACTATCCCGAACAGCCGGTGTATCTGCCGCCGCGCTACCGCGGGCGCATCGTGCTGACCCGCGACCCCGACGGCGAGGAGCGTTGCGTGGCCTGCAACCTCTGCGCGGTGGCCTGTCCGGTGGCCTGCATCTCGCTGCAGAAGGGTGAGCGCGAGGATGGGCGCTGGTACCCGGAGTTCTTTCGCATCAACTTCTCGCGCTGCATCTTCTGCGGGATGTGTGAGGAGGCCTGCCCGACCTCGGCGATCCAGCTCACCCCGGACTTCGAAATGAGTGAGTACCGGCGCCAGGAGCTGGTCTACGAGAAGCAAGACCTGCTGATCAATGGGCCGGGCAAGGATCACGACTACCACTTCTACAAGGTGGCGGGGCTGGCGATCGCCGGCAAGGACAAGGGCAAGGCGCAGGACGAGGCCGAGCCGATCGACGTCAAGACACTGCTGCCCTGAGGCGCAGGAGGAAATGCCATGGACATCGCCTTCTATCTGAGTGGCCTGGTCGCGGTGCTGGCCACCCTGGGAGTGGTCACCAACACCAATCCGGTGCATGCCCTGCTCTACCTGATCGTCTCGCTGATCAGTGTGGCGCTGGTGTTCTTCGCGCTGGGCGCGCCCTTCGCCGGGGCGCTGGAGGTGATCGTCTATGCCGGGGCGATCATGGTGCTGTTCGTGTTCGTGGTGATGATGCTCAACCTCGGTCATGAAGGCACTGCCCAGGAACGCTTGTGGTTGCGACCGCGGGTCTGGCTGGGGCCGGCGGTGCTCTCGGCGGTGCTGCTGGTGACCCTGATCGCCACGCTGTGGAGCGGAGATAATGGGCGCATGATCCCCGGCAAGACGCTGACCGCCAAGGCCGTGGGCTCCCTGCTGTTCGGTCCCTGGCTGCTGGTTGTCGAGCTCGCCGCCATGCTGCTGCTGGCGGCATTGGTGACCGCTTCGCATGTCGGGCGTGTGCCGGGGCCGACGCCTTCCGGCAGTCGCGACACCCAGCCCCGCAAGGAGGGAGCATGAGCGGCATTCCCATGGAGCACGGCCTGGTACTGGCCGCCATCCTGTTCGTGCTGGGGATCGCCGGACTGATCTGCCGGCGCAACCTGGTGTTCGTGCTGATGAGCCTGGAGATCATGCTCAATGCCGCAGCACTGGCGTTCATCGTCGCCGGCACCGCCTGGGGGCAGCCGGAGGGGCAGGCGATGTTCCTGCTGGTGATCACCCTGGCGGCGGCCGAAGCCAGTATCGCCCTGGCGCTGTTGATCCAGCTCCATCATCGTTTCAAGACGCTGGACGTGGACGCGGCCAGTCGCATGCACGGATGAGGCACCGCCGATGTCGTTACTGCCACTGACCTTCCTGTTGCCGCTCGCCGGCACCCTGATCCTCGCGCTGTCGCGGGGCCGGCTCGACGCGCGAGCCTGCACGAGGGTCGGCGTGACCAGCGTGGGGCTGGCGGTGCTGGTGTCGCTGTGGGTGGGCTGGCGATTCCTGGCCGCTGGCGGGCAGGGCCTCGGCATCACGCTGTGGACCTGGGTGACGGTCGGCGATTTTCGCCCGACCATCGGCCTGGCGCTGGACGGCCTGTCGCTGACCATGGTCGGCATCATCACCGGCGTGGGCTTCCTCATCCACCTGTTCGCCGCCTGGTACATGCAGGGCGAGGCCGGGGTAAGGCGCTTCTACGCCTACATGAACCTGTTCGTGGCCAGCATGCTGCTGCTGGTGCTCGGCGACAACCTGCTGCTGCTCTACCTGGGCTGGGAAGGCGTCGGCCTGTGCAGCTACCTGCTGATCGGTTACTACTACCGGACCGCGGCCAATGGCTGGGCGGCCTTCAAGGCGTTCATCGTCACCCGCCTGGGCGATGTCTTCCTGGCGATCGGCCTGTTCCTGCTGTTCCGCGAGCTGGGCACGCTGGACATCACCGAGATTCTCGCCCGGGCGCCTGAGGTGTGGGTCGAGGGCGCCTGGCAGGCGCAGCTCGCGTCGCTGCTGATCCTCGGCGGGGCGCTGGGCAAGTCGGCGCAACTGCCGCTGCACACCTGGCTGGCCGATGCCATGGCGGGCCCCACGCCGGTCTCGGCGCTGATCCACGCCGCGACCATGGTCACCGCCGGCGTCTATCTGATCGCCCGCCTGCACGGGATCTTCGAGCTGGCGCCGGCGGTACTCACCCTGGTCGGCGTGATCGGTGCGCTGACGCTGCTGATGGCCGGTTTCGCCGCACTCGCCCAGACCGACATCAAGCGCGTGCTGGCCTACTCGACCATGAGCCAGATCGGCTACATGTTCCTGGCACTGGGTGTCGGCGCCTATCAGGCGGCGATCTTCCACCTGATGACCCACGCCTTCTTCAAGGCACTGCTGTTCCTCTCCGCCGGGGCGGTGATCGTCAGCTGCCATCACGAGCAGGACATGCGCCGCCTCGGCGGGTTATGGCGTCGCCTGCCGCTGGCCTATGCCGGCTTCGTGATCGGCGGGGCGGCGCTGGCCGCGCTGCCGCTGGTCACCGCCGGCTACTACAGCAAGGACGAGATCCTCTGGGAGGCGCTGGCTGCCGGCCATGGCGGGCTGATGCTGGCCGGCCTGATCGGCGCATTGCTGACCTCGCTGTATACCCTGCGGCTGATCATCGCCACCTTCCATGGCGAGATGAAGAGCGACAACGCCCGCCATGCCGAGCCCGGCCGCGGCCCGGCGCACGGCCTGCCGTTGCTGGTGCTGGCGGTACTCTCTACCTTCCTCGGTGCCTGGATCCATCCGCCGCTCGCGGGCGTGCTGCCGGCCAGCGGCGGGGCGGAGGTACATGGTGTCGGTCACGGCGTGCTGGCCAGCGTCGCGGCACTGGTGTCGCTGGGCGGGCTGGTCATCGCCGCCTGGCTGTTCCTGTGGCGCCGGCGCTGGCTGGCCGAGCGCGTGGCGGGCGGCTGGGAGGCACGCCTGTGGCGGTTCTGGCACCAGGCCTGGGGCTTCGATATCGCCTACGACAGGCTGTTCGTGCGGCCCTACCGTGGCCTGGTCCGGGTGCTGCGCAGCGACTTCCTCGACCGCCTGCTGCTGCTGGCGGGCTGGCTGTCGTGGGTGCTGCATCGTGGTCTGAGCGGGACCCAGACCGGCAAGCTGCGCCTCTACGCCGGGACCATGGTGGCCGGCATGACGCTGGTGCTGATGGTATTGGTGCTGAGGGGCTTATGAGAGTGACACCGCACGCGTGCGCCGACGGGCAAGTGCCGCCGAGGGTTCAACGACAGGGAAGGCACCATCTATGACGCTGTTCTGGCTGATCCTGATCCCCTTCATCGGGGGCCTGCTGTGCTGGCAGGCAGAACGCTTCGGTGACCTGCTGCCGCGCTGGATCGCGCTGGCGACGATGCTGATCGAATTGGCGATCACCCTGGGGCTATGGTTCCACGGCGACTATCACCTGGCCAATGCCGGGATGGCCAGCGATTCAGTGCGCTGGTCGATGGAGTGGCGGGTGGCCTGGATTCCGCGCTTCGGCATCGAGGTACACCTGGCGCTCGACGGCCTGTCGCTGGTGCTGATCGCGCTGACCGGCTTCCTGGGCGTGCTGGCGGTGCTCTGCTCGTGGCACGAGATCGTGCGCCGTGTGGGCTTCTTCCATCTCAACCTGCTGTGGATCCTCGGTGGGGTGGTCGGGGTGTTCCTGGCCATCGACCTTTTCCTGTTCTTCTTCTTCTGGGAAATGATGCTGGTGCCGATGTACTTCCTGATCGCGCTGTGGGGGCACAGCGGCTCGGAAGGACGTACCCGCATCCGCGCGGCGACCAAGTTCTTCATCTACACCCAGGCCAGCGGACTTGTGATGCTGGTGTCGATCCTCGGCCTGGTATTCGCGCACCATGCCAACACCGGCGAATACTCCTTTGCCTATGCCACGCTGATGCAGACGCCACTCTCCGAATCCACGGCGATGTGGCTGATGCTGGGCTTCTTCGTGGCCTTCGCCGTCAAGCTGCCGGTGGTGCCGGTGCATGGCTGGCTGCCCGATGCCCATGCCCAGGCCCCCACCGCCGGCAGCGTCGATCTGGCGGGTATCCTGCTCAAGACCGCGGCCTATGGCATGCTGCGCTTCGCCCTGCCGCTGTTTCCCGAAGCCTCCCAGGCGTTCGCCCCGGTGGCCATGACCCTGGGCGTGATCGGGATCTTCTATGGCGCACTGCTGGCCTGCGGCCAGCAGGACATCAAGCGGCTGATCGCCTATACCAGCATCGCCCACATGGGCTTCGTGCTGATCGGCATCTACGCCGGCACCCCGCTGGCCCTGCAGGGCGTCGTACTGATGATGGTCGCCCATGCCTTCTCGGCGGCGGGGTTGTTCATTCTCAGCGGGCAGCTCTACGAGCGCCTGCACACCCGTGACATGCGCGAGATGGGTGGCCTCTGGGGGCGCCTGGGCAGCCTGCCGGGCTTCTCGCTGTGCTTCGTCGCCGCTTCGCTGGGCATGCCGGGGACCGCCAACTTCCTGGGCGAATTCCTGATCCTGTTCGGCAGCTTTCCGGTGGCCCCCTGGGTGGTGGTGATCGCCAGCGTCGGCCTGGTTCTGGCGGCGATCTATTCCCTGTTGCTGATGCAGCGGGTGTACTTCGGCCCCCCGCAGGGAGAGGGGATGTTGGCCGACCTCGACCACCGTGAATACGTGATGTTGCTGACGCTGCTGGTGTTAGTGTTGCTGTTCGGGCTCTATCCCCAGCCCCTGCTGGATACCACCGCGGCAGCCATGGGTGAGGTACAGCGCCTGTTCGGTGCCGTGCCTCAGTCGACCACTCTGCTGACGGGAATGCCATGACGTTGACCGCGACGCACCTGCTGGCCCTGGCACCACCGATCCTGGTCTGCATCACGGCCATCGTGGTGATGCTGGCGATCGCCTGGCGACGCCATCACACGGGTATCGCCATCGTCACCGTGGTGGGCCTCAACCTGGCGCTGCTGTCGCTGATCGGCGTGTGGCGCATGGCGCCGCTGGCGGCGCCGATGCTGGCCATCGACGGTCTGGCGATCTTCGCTGCGGTGCTGATCCTGGTGGCGGCGTTGGCCTGCGCGACCCTGGCGCATGCCTATCTGGCACAGCACAGCGGTCCTCGGGAAGAGTTCTATCTGCTGCTGCTGTGCGCCACGGCCGGTGGCTTGGTGCTGTCGGCCAGTACCCACCTGGCGACGCTGTTCTTCGGCCTGGAGCTATTGTCGATCCCCCTCTATGGCATGCTGGCCTATGTCTACGGCGAGCGCCGCTCCCTCGAGGCGGGGGTCAAGTATCTGGTGCTGTCGGCCACGGCGACCACTTTCCTGCTGTTCGGCATGGCACTGCTGTACGCCGAGACCGGTCATCTTGATGTCGCCGGGCTGGCGGCGCGACTCGGTGGCGAGCTCGGTGCCTGGGGGCTGGCCGGGGCTGCCCTGATGATGATGGGTCTGGCCTTCAAGCTCTCGGTCGTGCCGTTTCACATGTGGACCCCAGACGTCTACCAGGGTGGGCCTGGTCCGGCGGCCACCTTCCTGGCCACGGCCAGCAAGGTGGCCGTATTCGTGGTGCTGCTGCGCCTGGTGATAACGGCCCCGGCCTTCCAGGATGGCTGGTTGCACAACGTGCTGGCGGTGCTGGCGATTCTCACCATGCTGGTCGGCAATCTGCTGGCGCTGACCCAGTCGAACCTCAAGCGCCTGCTGGGCTATTCGTCGATCGCCCACTTCGGCTACCTGCTCACCGCGCTGGTGATCGGCGATGGCCTGTCGGTCGAGGCCTCCGCTGTCTACCTGGTGACCTACCTGCTTGCCACCCTGGGTGCCTTCGGGGTAGTCACGCTGCTCTCCAGCCCCTATGTCACCGGCACCCAGGGCGGCGAGGACACGGCAGCGCTGCACCACTATCGCGGGCTGTTCTGGCGGCGTCCCTACCTGACCGCGGTGCTGACGATCACCCTGCTGTCACTGGCGGGGATTCCCTTCACCGCCGGCTTCATCGGCAAGTTCTATATCATCGCCCTGGGCGTCGAGGCCGAGCGCTGGTGGCTGGTTGCCGCCGTGATCCTGGGCAGTGCCATCGGGCTTTTCTACTACCTGCGGGTGATGGTCACGCTGTTCCTCGCCGAGGCGGGCATGCAGCGGCGTGATGCGCCCGAGAACTGGGCGATCCAGGCCGGTGGCGTGGTGGTGCTGGGGGCGGCCGCCCTGGTGGTGGTGCTGGGGATCTATCCGGCCCCGATGATCGACTGGATGCACCATATCGAGGTGCTGGTCGGCGGTTGAGGAAACCGCCGGGCCCCCCGTGGGGGATGCGCTACCGGGCCAGGGCCCGGTAGCGCTCAGGCGATCATTCGCTGGTGGAGTCGCCTTCCGGGTTGCGGGCGTTGTAGTAGGCCTGCTCGGAGATGGCGTGATAGTCCACCACCTTGTTCTGGAAGGCCTGGTAGGAGTCGTAGATCTTCCGGGCCATGTCGCTTGACTCGGCGAGCTCGGCAACCACGTCGGCGGAGTGCTTCTTGGCTTGGGCCAGGACGTCGTCCGGCAGGCGGCGCAGTTCCACGTCGTGCTCGTTGACCAGGGTTTCCAGGGCGTCGTTGTTGCGGGCGGTGTACTCATCCAGCACATCGGCATTGATGTCGCGCACCGCGGTGCGCAGGATCGCCTGCAGGTCGGCGGGCAGCGAGGCATAGGCCTCTTCGTTGATGATCGCCTCGAACATCACGGTCGGCTCGTGCCAGCCTGGGTAGTAGTAATAGTCGGCGGCCTGGTGCAGGCCGAAGGCCAGGTCGTTGTAGGGGCCGATCCACTCGGTGGCGTCGATGGCGCCGGACTGCAGTGACGTGAAGATCTCGCCGCCCGGCATGTTGACGATGGCCACGCCCATGCGGTCCATCACCTCGCCGCCCAGGCCCGGCATGCGCATCTTCAGGCCGTTCAGGTCGTCGACGGAGTTGATCTCCTTGTTGTACCAGCCGCCCATCTGCACGCCGGAGGCGCCAGCGACCAGCACGTCGACGCCGAAGTCGTCGTAGAGCTCATTCCAGAGCTCCATACCGCCACCGTAGTGCAACCAGGCGTTCATCTCCTGGGCATTCATGCCGAAGGGCACGGCGGCGAAGAACTGGGCGGCCGGCGCCTTGCCCTTCCAGTAGTAGGAGGCGGAATGGCCCAGCTCCGCGGTGCCCTCGGAGACGGCGTCGAACACCTCGAAGCCCGGCACCAGCTGGCCGGCGCCGAAGACCTCGATGGTCAGGCGCCCGTCGGACATCTCCTCGACGAGTGTCGACAGGCGCTCGGGCCCCTGGCCGACGCCCGGAAAGTTCTTCGGCCAGGAGGTGACCATCTTCCACTCGAAGGTTTCCTGGGCCTGCGCCGTGTTGCCGACGCTGGAGACCAGCATCAGGCCGGAGACGGCACCGCTCATGGCTACGGCGACGGCGAGTGATCTGAGTTTCATGTGCTTTCCCTCTGGGTATTGTGGGTCTTGTCGTTGAAAGCCCTCGCGAGGGCTGGCGTGTGTCCGGCGGCCACGGGGGCCAGCCGGGTGGCACCGCAGGCGGTGCCGGAAAACGGCCTGTCCTGGCGTCGCCGGTCCGCGCGGGCCGGGAACCCTTGCGTGTCCCCTCGGCCGGTTAGAACTGCCCCGGCAGCCAGGTGGCGAGCCCCGGGAAGAAGGCCAGAGCCAGCAGCATGCACAGCTGCAGCCCGATGAACGGGATCACCCCCTTGTAGATCGCCGAGGTGGGCACTGACTCCGGGGCCACACCGCGCAAGTAGAAGAGCGCGAAGCCGAAGGGCGGCGTCAGGAAGGAGGTCTGCAGGTTGATGGCGATCATGATGCCCAGCCAGATGGGGTCGAGCCCCATCGCCAGCAGGATCGGCCCGACGATGGGTACCACCACGAAGGTGATCTCGATGAAGTCGAGGATGAAGCCGAGCAGGAAGATCACCAGCATCACGACCAGGGTGGCGCCCACCACGCCGCCGGGCATGTTGTTGAAGACCTCGTGGATCAGCTCCTCGCCGCCATAGGCGCGGAACACCAGCGAGAAGAGCGCGGCACCGATCAGGATCATGAACACCATGGTGGTGACATGGGTCGTCGAGCGCAGCACCTCCCTGAGGGTGGCGAGGTCCAGGCGCCGATAGGCCAGCGACAGGACAAGGGCGCCGAAGGCACCGACGCCCGCTGCCTCGGTGGGCGTGGCGAAGCCGCCGAGAATCGAGCCCAGCACGGCCACTATCAGCACGATGGGCGGCACCAGCCCCTTGAGCACCAAGAGCCCCAGGCCCCCTTCATGACCCAGCTCGGCCATCAGTTCCTTGCGGTCAGCAGGCGGGGCGGAAGCTGGCCTGAGCCAGGCGACCACGGAGACATAGGCGATGTAGAGCACCACCAGGATCAGCCCTGGCACCAGGGCACCCATGAACAGATCGCCCACCGAGACCGTCTTGGGGCTGAAGATGCCCATCGAGAGCTGGGCCTGCTGGTAGGCGGAGGAGAGCACGTCACCGAGCAGCACCAGGGCGATGGAGGGCGGGATGATCTGTCCCAGGGTGCCGGTGGCGCAGATGGTGCCGGTGGCCAGCGGCATGCTGTAGCCGCGCTTGAGCATGGTTGGCAGCGACATCAAGCCCATGGTCACCACGGTGGCGCCGACGATGCCGGTAGAGGCCGCCAGCAGCATCCCCACCAGGGTCACCGAGATGCCCAGGCCGCCGCGCAGCGAGCCGAACAGCAGCGCCATGGCATCGAGCAGGTTCTCGGCGACCTTGGACTTCTCCAGCAGCACCCCCATCAGCACGAACAGCGGCACCGCCAGCAGGGTCTGGTTGGTCATGATGCCGTAGAGACGATTGGGGAAGGCGCCCAGGTAGCCAGCGTCGAAGTTGGCATCGATCCCCAGGGCCTCGAAGCCCAGCCCCAGGCCCGCGAAGGCCAGCGCGGTGCCGGCCAGCGACAGGGCGACGGGATAACCGGCCATCAGCACCATGCAGATGACGACGAACAGCACCAGCGGCATGAACTCCAGCATCACAGGCGCTCCTCGGCGTGGTCGTGGTCATGGGCGGGGGGATCCATGCGTCCGGTGAGGACCAGGAAGTGGCGGGTGGCTTCCACCAGGCCCTGCAGAAGCATCAGGCCGGCGAACAGCGGAATCAGGGTCTTGAGCAGGAAGACGCCGGGGATGCCGCCGGAATCGGGCGAGCCCTCGAGAATGCTCCATGACCGGCCGACGTAGCTCAGGCTCGTGAGGATCACGAAGGCCATCACCGGCAGCAGCAGGAAGAGGGTGCCGCAGAGATCGACCAGCGCCTTGCGCCTCGGCGTCATGGCGCGGTAGAAGATATCCACTCGCACATGGCCGTCATGTTTGAGGGTCCAGGCCGCGGCCAGCATGAACACCGTGGCATGCATGTACATCACCGACTCTTGCATGGGGATGCTGTTGAAGCTGAAGGCGTAGCGCAGCACCACGATCAGGAACTGGATCAGCATCATCGCCAGGACAAGCCAGGAGAGGCTCCTGCCGAGCCATTCCGAGGCACGGTCGAGCCAGGCAATGACGCCTGGCAGCTCGCGGGATTGGGCCATGGGTGTGGGTCTCGCTGTTCGGTCTTCGCGTCTGGTGGGGCATCATGGTCGCACATCGGCGGGCCGGCAGCAGCCACTCGAACCAACGTTGCCTATACGGTAGTGCGCGGTGACCGTCAGCGTCGCCGCCGGGCGGCGCCGTGGGTGGCGGCCCGGCAGGTTTCCAGGCAGGCCTCGGGCAGCCGGATATCCACGGCGATGGGCAGGTGGTCCGAGAAGAGGTGGTCGAGCACTCGCACCTCGTCGGCCTGGAGGGACTTCGAGAGCAGGATGTGGTCCAGGGCCCGGCGGGGCTGCCAGGAAGGATAGCTGAGCGGCGGGCGTACCGGATGCAGCGGCAGCGAGGCACAGAAGCGCGCGTGGCCGTGGAGCTGGTCGGGGGTGCAGTTGAGGTCCCCCATCACCACCACATGGCGCAGCGGCTGGATGATCTCGCTGAGGTAGTCGAGCTGGCGCACCCGGCCGCGGTGGCTCAGCGCCAGGTGGGCGACGAACAGGTGCAGGGCATCGGGACCCTCGCCGTAGCGGGCATGGATGGCGCCGCGGCCGGGCAGGGTGCCGGGCAGGCGATACTCCTCGATGCGGGCCGGGGGCAGTCGCGACAGCAGCCCGTTGCTGTGTTGGGCGATGCGGCCCAGGTTGCGGTTGAGCTGCTGGAAATGGTGGGGAAAGCCGGCATGGCTGGCCAGGTACGCCACCTGGTTGACCTGGCTGGAGCGGAAGCTCCCACCGTCGGCCTCCTGGAGGCCGACGATGTCGAAGCGACCGAGCACCTCGCCGATCATGTCCAGACGCCGCAGCCGGTTCGGGTGCGGTAGCAGGTGCTGCCAGCTGCGCGTCAGGTAGTGGTGGTAGGCCGAGGTCTGTATGCCCACCTGCAGGTTGAAGGTGAGCAGCTTCAGGTGGCCACCCTCGAGCAGCGGCGTCCTTGCCTCGGCCAGATGGGACATCTCAGTCAGCACGCTCCTCGCGGACCCGCTCGACCAGGGCACCGGCCACCTGCGGCATGTTGTCGAGGCTACCGGCCGAGCTCGGCGTGACCAGGTAGCGGCCATCGACGATCAGTGCTGGCACGCCCATCAGCTGCATCTGGCGCATGCGGGCATGGGCCTGGTTCACCTTGCCCTTGACGCCGAAGGAGCCCAGCGCCTCGCGGGCCTCCTTCTCGCTGACGCCATAGTCGCTGAAGAAGGCGGAGATGGCCTCGGGCTCGGTCAGGCTGCGCCCCTCCTCGTGGATGGCGTGGAAGAAGTCGTCATGCAGGGCGTCGAGGATCCCCAGTTGCTGGGCCGCATAGAAGGCGAACGCATGCGTGTTCCAGTCGCCGCCCATGGTGGCTGGCATGCGCTGGAAGGCGACATCCTCGGGCTGCTCGGCGACCCAGGCGTTGAGCGGGTCCTCCAGGTTGTAGCAGTGGGGACAGCCGTACCAGAAGGCCTCGGTCACCTCGATGCGCTGGTCCTCGACCTGGGTCTCCACCGGGTTGTCGAGCACCTCGTAGTGCTCGCCCTCGACGAGGGACTGGGCGGTGGCCAGGCCCGGCAGGGCGAGGCCGGCGAGGACGAGCATCAGGGGCTTGAGCATGGGGTTCTCCTTGAAAGAATCGTGATCCAGTGCCGATGGAGGGCACATCGCTGGCTTTGAGTCTCGCCCGCGGCTGGGGTTCCCCGCAGACACCGAGGGCGGCCAAAGGCCGCCCTCGGCGTGCCAGCGCGGTGCGCCGGGTCAGCCTCAGTGCAGGCCGAGCACGTAGTTGGCTACGGCTTCCATGTCGCGATCGCTCAGCTTGGAGGCGATGTCGCCCATCATGTTGGCCGGGTCGTTGTTGCGCGCGCCGGAGGCGAAGGCCTTCAGGTTGGCTACCACGTAGTCGTGCTTCTGGCCGGAGAGCGCCGGGTAGACGGCGCTGCCGATGCCCCCGCCGGTGGGTGTGTGGCAGGCGGCGCAGGCGGGGACGCCCTTGGCCATGTCGCCGGCACGGTACAGTTCACGGCCACGTTCGATCAGCGCCTCGTCGGCGTCGGCCTGGCCCAGGGCGGGGTCCATGTCGGAGAAGTAGACCGCCACGTCCCAGGCGTCCTGGTCGGAGAAGTTGTCCACCTGGCCGGCCATCTGGGGCACCATGCGGTTGCCGTCACGGATGTCCATGATCTGCTTGGCCAGGTAGGAGGCCTGCTGACCGGCCAGGTTGGGGAAGATGCCGGACGGGCTGATGCCCTGCTGCCCGTGGCAGGCGGCGCAGGCCTGCGCCTTGTTCTTGCCCGCCGCGGCATCGGCATCCGCTTGAAGGTCTGCATGGGCCATGCCGACGGCGCCCATGGTGATTGCCAGGCTTGCCAGTAGCTTTCTCATCGCTGTTCCACTATCCCGTTACGTTGTTGGCCGGTACGTACCCCGGGTGCCGCCCGATCCTCGAGGCCGGGTGCCCTCTGGCCGGTCGTCGCCGACGCCCTGTGGTCGGTCGCTGACGGCCGGAGCACGGTGGTATACTGGTGCGCCCCGGGTCGCAGACAAAGACACTGCATTATAACGGAACACCCGAGCCGCGGGAATGCAAGCCGTGGCGCCCTTGATCAACGTCAGGATTTTCCCGCCATGTCGCGACTCAACACTCGCCTCAACTCTCGCTTCAATTATCAGGCCTCCCGTTTCCTCACCAGCGCCCCGACCCTGG
The DNA here is from genome assembly GCF_029889825.1 of Halomonas sp. 11-S5. Taxonomy (NCBI): domain Bacteria; kingdom Pseudomonadati; phylum Pseudomonadota; class Gammaproteobacteria; order Oceanospirillales; family Halomonadaceae; genus Halomonas; species Halomonas sp. 11-S5. The sequence goes on along the minus strand of NZ_JARANW010000005.1, from coordinate 15,420 downwards.
CCAAGTGCCCGCCGGACGAGGGGGCCGAGGTGGCCTTCGCCGGCCGTTCCAATGCCGGAAAGTCCAGCGCCATCAATGCCCTGACGCGGCAGAAGGCGCTGGCCCGTACCTCCAAGACGCCAGGGCGTACCCAGCTGATCAACTTCTTCGTGCTGGGCGAGGACGCCGGCCACCGGCTGGTCGACCTGCCGGGCTACGGCTATGCCAAGGTGCCCGAGCAGGTCAAGCTGGAGTGGCAGCGCCATCTCTCCGACTACCTGCGGCGCCGCGGCTCGCTGCGCGGGCTGGTGCTGGTGATGGACGTGCGCCACCCGCTGACGGAGTTCGACCAGACCCTGCTCGGCTGGGCCGACGAGGCCGGCATGCCCGTTCATATCCTGCTGACCAAGGCCGACAAGCTGAAGAGCGGCGCGGCGAAGGCGGCACTGCAGCAGGTGCGCACGCGGCTGCGTGAGTGGGAGGACCTGGTCAGCATCCAGCTCTTCTCCGCCCTCAAGAAGCAGGGCATCGAGGAGGTGCACGAACGCCTCGATGGTTGGCTGCTCGATCCCGAGCAGGGCTGACCCCGGAGGGCCCTAGCCCTTACGCTCCAGGCGGTCGATCAACGCCGGCAGCTCTCGCACGTGGCCAAGGCGGTACACCCCCGTGGGGAGCTCGCCGGCATGGGGCGTGTCGGCGGCGATCCAGGCCGCGCGCATGCCCAGGCGCAGGGCCGGCAGCACGTCTTCCTGCCAGGAATCCCCCACGTGCAGCGCCCGGGAGGGCGGCGTGGCGAGCCGCGCCAGGGCGGCGAGGAAGGGGCGGGCGTCCGGCTTGGGCGCCTGGATCTCGCCGGCGGCGATGGCTACCCGGAAATGCCGGTGCAGCGCCAGGCGGTGCAGCGCCAGGTTGCCGTTGGTGATGGCCCCCAGCCGGTAGCGGCTGCCGAGCCCCTCGAGCAGCGGCTCCACCTCGGGATGGGGCGAGACCGCGAGGCGCAGTTCGTGGAAGCGCGCCAGGGTCGCGGCGGCCCACAGCCAGGCGGCGCTGCGCGGCAGCCCGAAGGCCTCCAGCAGCTCGACGAGGGCGCGTTCGCGCAGCCAGCTGAAGTCACCGCGACGCAGCGGGTGTCGCTCGGCGAGGCGTCGGCGGCTGGCCTGGTAGGCCGCCAGGGGGAAACGCTCGGCGAAGCGGCCGAGGTGCGTCTCGCCGCGGTTGGCCAGCCAGTCGCTCAGGGCCTCGTCGAGCCAGGCGTAGTGGCCGGCCTCGGTGCGCGCCATCACGCCGCGGTTGTCCCACAGGGTGTCATCCAGATCGAAGGTGATCGCCCGCAGGGTCATGACGGCTTTCCGCCATCGTCGGAGCGGCGTCGTGCCCGGGGGTGGGCCGCGTCGTAGCTCGCCGCCAGGTGCTGCCAGTCGAGCCGGGTGTAGACCTGGGTGGTGGCGAGGTCCGCATGGCCCAGCAGCTCCTGCACGGCCCGCAGGTCCTGGCTCGACTCTAGCAGGTGGCTGGCGAAGGAGTGGCGCAGCCGGTGCGGATGGAGGTGCTCGGCTAGGCCCCTGGCCCTGGCCAGCTCGGCCAGCCGCTTCTGGATGGCGCGATGGCCCAGCCGGGCGCCGCGCACTCCGACGAACAGCGCCGGCGTGTCGCGGTCGGCCAGCTGGACGCGCACCGCCCGCCAGGCGTCCAGGGCCTGGCGCGCCCGGCGCCCCACCGGCACCTGGCGGGGCTTGCCGCCCTTGCCCAGCACCCGCACCCGCTGCGGCTGGAGGTCGCCGAGGTCCAGCGCCGCCAGCTCGGCCAGGCGCAGGCCGCTCGAATAGAAGAGTTCCAGCATCGCCTGGTCGCGCCGGGCCAGGGGCGAGCCATCGTGGGGGGTGTCGAGGAAGCGGGCCAGCTGGTCCACGTCCAGGGGTCGCGGCAGGTGCCGGGGTTGGCGCGGCGTGCGCACCAGGGGCACCGGGTTGTGGCGTAGCCGGCCGGCCTGCACCAGATGGCGGGCGAAGCCCGAGATGGCCGCTCGCCGCCGGGCCAGGCTGCGCGGGGCCTGCCCCCGCATGCGCTCGCTGCCCAGGAAGCGGCGCAGCAGGGCGGCATCCAGCGCTGACCAGTCGTCGATGGCCTCGGCCTCGAGGAAGGCCACCAGGGCCGCCAGGTCACGCCGGTAGGCGTCCACCGTGGCCGGACTGGCAGTGCGGGCCAGCCCGGCCAGGAAGACCTCGACCTCGGCGCCCAGCGCACGACCGGTCACGGCGAGGCCGGGGCCAGGCGCACCAGCAGCCGCGCCACCACCTCGGCCACGTACTCGGTGAACAGGGTATCCATGCTGGCGCGGAAGTGGTCCGGGTCGGGACTCGCCAGCACCAGGTAGCCCAGCGGCTCGCCCAGGGTCAGCCGCGACAGGGCGCAGGAGCCGGCCTTGTCGGGCGCCGGCACATGGGGCAGCAGGCGCTTCCAGTCGGTCGGCGTCAGTCGCGTGCAGCGGCTGGGGCGGCCGTCGAGCAGGGCGGCCAGGCGCTGGCCGGCATGGTCGTCGAGGACCTGGCGCGGGGCCTGAGGCGGCCGCGGCTCGGCATCGGTCAGGCTGGCCGGACACCACAGCGCCAGCGCCGGGGTATGGAAGCGCTCGGCGAGCTGGGTGGCCAGCGCCTGGCCCAGAGCGTCGTTGTCCTCGGCCTCGAGCAGCGCCAGCACCAGCTCGCGGGTGCGGCGATACTGGCCCTCGTTGTGGCGGGCCGACTCCAACAGCTGCTCCAGGCGCCATTCGGCCTGCTCGGCGCGGGAGCGCAGGTCGTGGACCAGCCGCTCGAGCAGCGAGGTGGCGCCACGGGCCTCGGGATGCGGGACCTTGAGCTGCTGCAGTAGGCCCTCGCGACCGACGAAGAAGTCCGGGTGACAGGCCAGCCACTGGGCCACCCGATCGGGGTCGAGGGTCTTGCGCGGGTCGGGGGCGGCTCGGGTCATGGGAGCTTCTCCTTTGGTGGCGGGGCGACTCAGTTCAGGACGACGCGGCCGTCGAAGACGCGCTCGGCGGGACCGGTCATGATCAGGGGGGCGTCGCCGCCGGCCCACTCGATGCGCAGGTCGCCGCCGCGCAGGTGGACGGTGACCGGGCTTTCCAGCAGCCCTCGGCGGATGCCGCTGGCCACCGCGGCGCAGGCGCCGGTACCGCAGGCCAGGGTCTCGCCGCTGCCGCGTTCATACACCCGCAGGCGGATCTCGTGGGACGTCACCACCTGCATGAAGCCCACGTTGACCCGCCGCGGGAAGCGCGGATGGGCCTCGAGGGCCGGCCCCAGGCGCTCGACGGGGGCCGTGTCGACGTCGTCGACGCGCAGCACCACATGCGGGTTGCCCATCGACACCACGCCCACCTCGAGGCGCTCGCCGTCCACTTCCAGCGGGTGGAGCAGGCGGTCCTCGGCGGCCTCGAAGGGCAGTGCCTCGGGGGCGAAGCGCGGTGTTCCCATGTCGACGCGGACCCGGCCGTCGTCCTCGACCACCAGGGTCAGCGGACCGCCGGCGGTCTCGACATGGATCTCGTGCTTGTGGGTCAGGCGCTGGTCGCGCACGAAGCGGGCGAAGCAGCGGGCGCCGTTGCCGCAGTTCTCTACCTCGCTGCCGTCGGCGTTGTAGATCCGGTAGCGGAAGTCCATCTCCGCGTCCCGCGGCGGCTCGACGACCAGCAGCTGGTCGAAGCCGATGCCGAAGCGGCGGTCGGCCAGCTGGCGGATCTGGTCGTCGGCCAGGCGGGCCCGCTGGGTGACCAGATCGACCACCATGAAGTCGTTGCCCAGCCCCTGCATCTTGGTGAAGTGCAGCAGCATCAGCGCGCCTCCCCCTCGTCGTCGGGCAGCAGCGACTCGCCCGCCCACAGCGCTTCCAGGCGCTCGCGGCGGCGCACCAGGTGGGCGCGGTCGCCGTCGACCATCACCTCGGCGGGGCGCGGACGGCTGTTGTAGTTCGAGGCCATCGCGAAGCCGTAGGCGCCGGCGGAGCGCACCGCCAGCAGGTCGCCGGCGGCGATGGCGAGCGCGCGCTCCTTGCCCAGGAAGTCGCCGGTCTCGCAGACCGGGCCGACCACGTCATAGGTCGCGGTGTCGCGCGGCTTGCGGGTATCCACCGCCAGGATCGCCTGCCACGCCTGGTAGAGGGCGGGGCGGATCAGGTCGTTCATGCCGGCATCGACGATGGCGAAGTTCCGGGTCTCGCCGGGCTTGAGGTACTCGACCCGGGTCAGCAGCACCCCGGCATTGGCGGCGATGGAACGGCCCGGCTCGAAGAGCAGGGTCAGACGCTCGCTGCCCGGCCACTTCGACAGCCGCTCGAGCAGGGCGGTGGCATAGTCGAAGGGCGCCGGCGGGCGTTCGTCGCGGTAGGGCACGCCGAGGCCGCCGCCCAGGTCCAGGTGTTGCACCTCGATGCCGCGCTCGCGCAGGCGTTCGAGCAGCGCCAGCAGCCGGTCGAGGGCGTCGAGGAAGGGCGAGAGCTCGGTGAGCTGGGAGCCGATATGACAGTCCAGGCCGGTGACGCGCACGTTGGGGAGCGCGGCGGCCAGCTCGTAGACGGCCAGCGCCTCGTCCACCGGGATGCCGAACTTGTTGTCCTTGAGCCCGGTGGAGATGTAAGGGTGGGTGCCGGCGTCCACGTCCGGGTTGACCCGCAGCGACACCGGGGCGACCTTGCCGAGCCGCCCGGCCACGGCGTCGAGGCGCTCGAGTTCCGGGCGCGACTCGACGTTGAAGCACTTGATGCCTACCTCCAGCGCCCGGGCCATCTCGGCCTGCTGCTTGGCCACGCCGGAGAAGACAACCCTGGTCGGGTCGCCGCCGGCGGCCAGCACCCGTTCCAGCTCGCCCACGGAGACGATGTCGAAGCCGGCGCCGAGCCTCGCCAGCAGCCCCAGCACCGCCAGGTTGCTGTTGGCCTTCACCGCATAGCAGATCAGGTGGGGGTGGCTGCCCAACGCCTCGGTGTAGGCGCGGAAATGGCGTGCCAGGGTGGCCCGGGAGTAGACGTAGCAGGGGGTGCCGACCTCGTCGGCGATGCGGGTCAGCGGCACGTCCTCGCCGTAGAGAACGCCGTCGCGGTATTCGAAATGGTCCATGCTAGCTCTCGCTTCGGAGAAACGTTGATTTATTGCTGCGCTCGATATCCTGGCCGCCGGCGGTGCGCGCAATCCTCATTGAGCAGCCAGTCAACTCCGGTTGCTGTGCTCCGGCGGCGATCAGCCTATCTTTCGCTCGCGACATAAATCAGCGCTTCTCTTGGGAATCGGTGTCGTCGTCCTGCCGGGCCGCGTCCTCGTCCGACGCCTCCTGCTGGCCGGCAGGGTCGTAGCGCTCGGCGGCCGCCTCGTCGCCGGGCAGGTAGAGCGGGCCCTTCTGGCCGCAGCCGGCCAGGGCCAGTCCCATGGCTATTCCCAGGGTCAGGGGGGCGAGGCGACGCATCAGGCCTGGCCCGTCAGGGTCGCCAGGGCGTCACGGGCCCGCTGGGCCGCGGCGCGCACCTGGTCCGGGGCGGTGCCGCCGATATGGTTGCGGGCGGCCACCGAGCCCTCCAGGGTCAGCACCTCGAAGACGTCTGCCTCGATGGTGTCGGAGAACTGGCGCAGCTCCTCGAGGGACATCTCGGAGAGGTCCTTGTGCTTCTTGAGGCCGAAGGCCACCGACTGGCCGACGATCTCGTGGGCATCGCGGAAGGCCACGCCCTTGCGCACCAGGTAGTCGGCGAGGTCGGTGGCGGTCGAGAAGCCGCGACGGGCGGCCTCGGCCATGCGGGCCTTGTTGGGTTCGATGGCCGGCACCATGTCGGCGAAGGCGCGCAGGCAGCCCTTGACGGTATCCAGGCTGTCGAACAGCGGCTCCTTGTCCTCCTGGTTGTCCTTGTTGTAGGCCAGGGGCTGGGATTTCATCAGCGTCAGCAGGCCGATGAGGTGGCCGTAGACGCGGCCCGTCTTGCCGCGCACCAGTTCCGGCACGTCCGGGTTCTTCTTCTGCGGCATGATCGAGGAGCCGGTGCAGAAGCGGTCGGGCAGGTCGATGAAGTCGAACTGGGCGCTGGTCCACAGCACCAGCTCCTCGCTCATGCGCGACAAGTGCATCAGCAGGATGCTGGCGAAGGCCGTGAACTCGATGGCGAAGTCGCGATCGCTCACCGCATCGAGGCTGTTCTCGGCAGGGCGCTCGAAGCCCAGCAGCTCGGCGGTGACGTGACGGTCGATGGGGTAGGTGGTGCCGGCCAGCGCCGCGGCACCGAGCGGCATCACGTTGACCCGCCGGCGGCAGTCGAGCAGGCGCTCGTGGTCGCGGGCGAGCATTTCCTGCCAGGCCAGCAGGTGGTGGCCGAAGGTCACCGGCTGGGCGGTCTGCAGGTGCGTGAAGCCGGGCATGATGGTGTCGGCTTCGCGGTCGGCCAGGGTGATCAGCCCCTCGCGCAGGCGGGCCAGCTCGGCGCCGACCACGTCGATCTCGTCGCGCAGGAAGAGGCGGATGTCGGTGGCCACCTGGTCGTTGCGCGAGCGGCCGGTATGCAATTTCTTGCCGGTGATGCCGATCTTGTCGGTGAGCCGCGCCTCGATGTTCATATGCACGTCCTCGAGGGCCACGGACCACTCGAAGGCGCCAGACTCGATCTCGCCGCGGACCTCGCCGAGCCCCGCGATGATGGCGTCGCGCTCCTCGTCGGTCAGCACCCCGACCCGCGCCAGCATGGTGGCATGGGCGATCGAGCCCTGGATGTCGTGAAGGGCGAGGCGCTGGTCGAAGTCGACCGAGGCGGTGAAGCGTTCGACGAAGGCGTCGGTGGGCTCGCTGAAACGGCCGCCCCAGGACTGGTTGGTGCCGGGGTTGGGTGAACTCGGGCTCATCGGGCTGGGCATCCTGCTAGATGATTGCGGTGGGTGACGGCCGGCGGGCCGGCCGCAGTGCCGCCGGGGCGGCGCTGCCTTGACATGGCGGAAAGTGTACCAGAGTCCGTGAGGCTGGCGAGGGACGGCAGCGCAAGGTCGCCGCGGGACGACGCGATTTTTCCTGCCCCGCGCGGTGCTTTATGATGAGGGATATCCATGACATCACCGGGCGCCGGCACAACGTGCGCCAACGGCAGGCAACCCGGTACGGGAGAACCACGTGCAAGCCATCAATACCCTGCGTATCGCCACCCGCAAGAGTCAACTGGCCATGTGGCAGGCCGAGCATGTCCGCGACCGACTGATGGCTGCCCATCCCGGCCTGAAGGTGGAGCTGGTGGCCATGTCCACCCGCGGCGACAAGATCCTCGACACGCCGTTGGCCAAGGTCGGCGGCAAGGGGCTGTTCGTCAAGGAGCTGGAGGAGGCGATGCTCGACGGCCGCGCCGACATCGCCGTGCACTCCATGAAGGATGTGCCCATGCACTTTCCCGAGAGCCTGGGGCTCTCGGTGATCCTCGAGGGCGCCGAGCCCACCGACGCCTTCGTCTCCAACCACTACGCCTCCCTGGATGCGCTGCCCGAGGGCGCGCGCATTGGCACCTCGAGCCTGCGGCGCGGCCTGCAGATGCGCGAGGCGCGCCCCGATCTCGAGGTCCTGAGCCTGCGTGGCAACGTCCAGACCCGGCTAGGCAAGCTCGACGACGGCGAGTTCGACGCCATCCTGCTGGCCACCTCCGGCCTCCGGCGGCTGGGACTCGACGATCGCATCACCATGGAGCTGCCCCCCGAGGTCTGCCTGCCGGCCTGCGGCCAGGGGGCGCTGGGTATCGAGTGTCGCCTGCACGACCCCGAACTGCTGGCGCTGCTCACCCCCCTGGACGACGCGACCACCGCGACCCGGGTGCGCGCCGAGCGTGCCATGAACACTCGCCTGGAGGGGGGCTGCCAGGTGCCCATCGGTGGTCATGCGGTGTTCGAGGATGACGGCCAGACCCTGTGGCTGCGTGCCCTGGTGGGCAATCCGGAGGGTACCCGGGTGCTGCGTGCCGAGGGGCGCGGCTCCCTGCATGAGCCGGAGGCCCTGGGCATTCGCGTCGCCGAGGAGCTGCTCGACCAGGGCGCCGGCGAGATCCTCGCCGAGGTCTACGGCGCCGTCTGATGGCAGACCTGCCGGTACTGATCTCCCGCCCGGGCGAACGGGCCGGTCCGCTGGCTGCAGCCATCGAGGCCCGAGGCCTTGCCGTCAATCGCCTGGACGTCATGCACCTCGAGGCGTTGCCGGACGCCCCGGCGACGCGGACTGCCTGGCTGGACATCGACCACTTCCATAAGGTGGTGGTGGTGAGCCCCTTCGCGGCCGAGTGCCTGGTCGAAGCGCTGGAACGCTACTGGCCGCAGCTGCCGGTGGGCATCGACTACTATGCCGTGGGGGCCTCCACCGCCGCCCTGCTGCATCGGCGTCTGGGGGTGCGGGTCCATGTGCCGTCGCCGTCGGCCGGCGAGGACACCAGCGAGGCGCTGCTGCGGCTCGCCTCGCTGCAGGCCCTCGAGGAGCGGCGCGTGCTGCTGGTCGCCGGCGAAGGGGGGCGCCCCCTGATCGCCGAGACCCTGGCGGCACGCGGCGCCCGGGTGACCCGGCTGGCGGTCTATCGCCGCCGCCTCCTCGACCCCGATCTCGCCATGCAGGCGCGCTTGGCGAATGGCGATTATCGTGCGCTGGTGGTCAGCAGCGGAGAAATCCTCGAACATCTGGCAAGATGGTGCACAGACGCCGCCTTGAACCAACCGCTAATCGTTTCCAGCGCCCGGTTGGCTACACTGGCCGGCAGGCTGGGGTTTCGTTTCCCCGTCGTGGCGTCGGGTGCCACGCCTGCCGCCCTGGCGGTCGCGGTCGCCAGGAGCAGCGCCCCGGAGGAGGCCGATGTCGATCATGATGATCTCGAAAAGGGCTAGCGACAGATGAGCAAGCAACCACACGATCAGGATGAACAGCAGGCGCCCTCCGGCGCGGAACCGGCGAACTCGGGGGGCGAGGCCGACAAGCCGTCGGCTTCCGGCAGGCGCCGTTCACGGCGCTATGACAAGGCCGGCGGCAAGCAGGCCGCTGGCGCGTCGCAGGGCAAGCCGGATGCCACCGAGGCGCCCGCCGCGGCCCGCGAGTCCGGCGCCGGGAAGGCGCCTTCCGCCGCGGCCGAGTCGTCCGCCAGTCCGGCAAAGGCCGACAAGCCGGCCTCCGGCGGCGACAAGCCCGCGGCGGAAAAACCCACCGCCCAGCAGCCTGGCGCGGAGAAGCCGAGCGCAGAAGAGAAGCCCAGCGCGAGCCAGGCATCCAGCGCCAAGCCTGCTTCCCCGAAGAGTGGGTCCGACAAGCCCGCCAGTGCCGACAAGTCGGCCAGTGGCAACAAGGCCGGCAGTACCGGCAAGCCCGCCGGCAACGGTGGTGCCGGCGGCGGCAGGCCCGCGAGCGCGGCGGCTGACGGCGGCGGCGGCAAGGGCGGCGGCAAGGCCGGAATCCTGGCCCTGGTGCTGGTGATCCTGCTGGCCATCGGGGTGGGTCTGTTGGGCTGGCAGGGTTGGCAGCGGCTGGAGGCCCAGCAGCAGCGCCTTGCCGCGCTGCCCGACGACGTGGCCAGCCAGTCACAGATCGGCGAGCTGCAGGGGCGTCTCGAGAGCGCCGAGAGCGAGCGTAACGCGACGCTGGACTCGGCCCTCTCCGATCTGCGCAGCGAATTTGCCGACTACCGCAGCAGCGTCGACGAGACCTTGGACAAGGTGCTCGACGAGCTCTCCCGTGAGCAGAGCACCGACGAGCGCGACTGGCTGCACGCCGAAGCGGCTTATCTGCTGCGCCTGGCCAACCAGCGCCTGCAGCTGGAGCGCGATGTCGAGGGTGCCGCGGCCCTGTTGCGCACCGCCGACGCGCGGCTGCGCGAGGCCGACAACCCGGCCCTGACGCCGGTGCGCCGCGAGATCGCCTCCGAGCTTGCCGCGCTGGATTCGGTGCCGCAGGTCGACCGTACCGGGCTCTACCTGGCGCTCAACGCCCAGCAGGAGCAGCTCGCCGGCCAGCCACTGGCCCAGGATGTCGAGGAAGTCACCGCCGGTGCCACCCTCGAGGAGGCCCCCTCGGGCGGCTGGCGGGAGCAGCTGGCGCGTTTCGGTGGCGAGCTCAAGGACCTGGTCACCGTGCGCAAGCATGACCAGGCCCTCGAGGCGCTGATCTCGCCGGAGCAGGAGTCCTACCTGCGCCAGAGCGTGCGCCTGGTGCTCGAGCAATCCCAGCTGGCGCTGCTCAAGGAGGAGCAGGCGCTCTATGAGGCCAGCCTCGACAAGGCCCTGACGCTGATCCGCGGCTACTACGATACCGACGCCGGCGGCGTCCAGGCGGTGATCGAGCGTCTCGAGGCTCTCAAGCAGCGCAGCATTCACCCGGAGCTTCCCGATATCAGTGGCTCCCAGCAGGCGCTGGCGGCCTTCATCGAGCGGCGCTTCGAGAGTCGTGACGACGGCCAGGGAGATGACGCATGAGAAAGCTGATCCTGATCGTGGTCCTGGGCCTGGCGCTCGGGGCGCTGTTCGGCCAGCTGATGATGTCGGTACCGGGCTACTGGCTGGTGCGGGTGGGCGACACCTCCCTCCAGACCTCCTTCTGGTTCGGCCTGGTGCTCCTGCTGGCCGCCTTCATCGTGCTGCACTTCGGCCTGCGCCTGCTGATGCGCCTGACGCGGCCGGTGAGTCGCTTCAAGGTGTGGAACAGCCGTGCCCGTAACCGCAACGCCATGAAGCGCACCGTGCGCGGCCTGGTGGCGCTGGCCGAGGGGCGCTGGAAGAAGGCCGAGAAGTCACTGGTCAAGGCGGCCGACGACTCCAGTACGCCGCTGGTCAACTACCTCTCGGCGGCCCTGGCGGCCCACTATCAGGGGCGCTACGAGCAGGCCGACACCCTGCTCAAGCGGGCGCACCTGAGCACCGAGGGGGCCGACACCGCGGTGGGCATGATGCAGGCCCAGCTGATGCTGGACCGCCAGCAGTACGAGGAGGCGCTGGCGATCCTCACCCGCCTGGACCGCCATCTGCCGAACCACCCCCAAGTGCTCAAGCAGCTCAAGCAGGCCTACCTCAGCGTCAGCGACTGGGATGGCCTGCGCCACCTGATGCCCCGTCTGGGGGCCCAGCAGCTGGTCTCCCGCGAGGAGCGCGAGCAGCTCGAGCAGCGCGCCTACCGCGAGCTGATCGGCCAGGAGGCGCGCAATCCCGGTGACATCGAGCGGGTCCGCAACCTCTGGGCCGACATGCCGGACCACCTGCGCACCAACACCGACCTGATCGTGCTCTATGCCGAGGCGCTGGTGCGGGGCCACGAGGAGGGCATCGCCGAGCGGCTGCTGCGCCACTCGCTCAAGGAGCACTGGGACAGCCGCCTGGTGTTGCGTTATGGCCTGCTCGACGTGGATGCTCGCCGGCAACTGGTGCTCGCCGAGAAGTGGCTGCAGGAGCGGCCCAACGACCCGGATCTGCTGCTGACCCTGGGGCGCCTGTCGCTGCGCAACGCCTACTGGGGCAAGGCCCAGGAGTACTTCGAGGCGAGCCAGCGCCAGCGGCCCAGCGGGGTGGCCTGTGCCGAGCTGGCCCGGCTCTATGCCAACCTCGGCGAGCACCAGAAGAGCCAGCTCTTTTACCGCCAGAGCGTCGAACTGCTCGACAAGTCGCTGCCTTCCTTGCCTCAGCCGAGCGAGGAGCCGCACGAGGAGCCGCACGAGGAGCCGCACGAGGAGAAGCAGAGCAAGACGGCCTGAGCGCTCCGCCGCCGGGCCGGCCAGTGATCCACTTTCAAGGGGCGCCAGATGGCGCCCCTTGTATTGCCTGGTCATCCGCGATTGCCAGTTGCGGTGGGTGGCCGCCACCCTTCCCCAAACGCCAGCGGGGCTGCCTATCGGCAGCCCCGCTGTTCGCACGCGTGGCAGTATCGCCAGGGCGTCAGGAACTTTCGACGTCACTCCCGCCAGGGTTGCGATGGTCGGGGTCGGCGATCTCCTGGATGCCGTGCTTGGGGTCATCATCCTGATGGGGCGCGGCCCCCTTGCGCTGCCGTGCCGTGGACTCCAGCACCCGCACATTGGCGGCCGGTGAACGTCCCGCCTTGTCCTCGCCGAAGTAGAGCGTGGTGTGCGGGAAGGGAATCTCTATGCCGGCCTCGTCGAAGCGCAGCTTGACCAGGCGATTGTAGGCACGGCCCACGGCCCACTGGTCACCCGGCGTGGTCTTGATGACCACCCGGATGTTCACCGAGCTGTCGGCCAGCGCCACGACGCCGGCCACGGTGAGCGGTTCCAGCAGCTTGTGGCCGTGCTCATCGCTGGCCTGGAGGTCCTCGAAGGCCCGCTTGAGCTGTTCGATGGCCTCGTCGATGCTCTCGCGGTAGGCGATGCCGTACTCGCCCACATGGTTGCCGAACTCGCGCATGTAGTTGGAGACGGTATCCACGCTGGAGAAGGGCACGATGTGGTAAGTGCCGGAGAGATCACGGATGCCCACCGAGCGGATGCTGAGTTTCTCGGCGGTGCCGGTGACGCCCCCCACCGTGACCACGTCGCCGGTATTCATGGCGTTCTCCACCTGAATGAAGATGCCGGTGATGATGTCCTGCACCAGCTTCTGGGAGCCGAAGCCGATGGCCAGGCCCAGCACGCCGGCACCGGCGATCAGCGGGCCGATGTTGATGCCGATCTCGGCCAGCACGATCATCGCGGTCATGGTGATCAGGGCGATGGCCAGGGCGTTACGGAACAGTGCCAGCAGGGTCTGGGCGCGGGCCGAGGGCACGCCGCCGCCGGTCTCCGGATTGAGCTTGTGCTCGATCAGGCTGGCCAGGCCCAGCCAGACGGCCACGGCGATCACCAGGATCGCCGCCACGCTGATTACCATGCCGACCAGGCCGCGGCCCGCCTCTGAGGCGTACCAGGCCGCCAGGTCGAAGGCGCCCCAGGCGTTCAGCACCACCAGGATCACCGCAATCAGGATCAGGGTGCGGATGACCCGCAGGGCATTGGGCACATAGCTGTTGAGCCGTGGCTCGAGCAGCGGCAGCTTGCGGCGCAGGTCGTCGCTCAGCCGGATGCGCCGGCCGATGGTCTGGGTCAGGAAGCTGGAGGCCAGCATGCCCACCAGCACGGTCGCCAGGGTCTTGAGGGTGGCGATGAGCACGAAGGGCAGGGCATCCGCGGGGCGGGTCAGGGTGAGCACCAGCACCATCACGAAGTAGGCCAGGGCGAACAGGTGCCAGGTGCGGGCGAACAGCTGCAGCGAGACCCGGCTGGCCGCCATGGTGGCGTTATTGGCCTTGTGGTTGAGGGCGTCGCGGAGGCGAACCCGGTTGCGCAGCACCACGGCGACCGCATAGATGAAGGCACCGACCATGATCAGGGTACCGATGCTCTGGCCCAGGGTCGGCGACAGGTAGACGTTGACCAGCGGCACCACCACCATCAGGCCATAGCCCACTAGCCCGATCAGACGGGCAATCCAGCCATTCCAGTAGGCGGCATCCTCGGCTCCCACCGGCAGCAGGCGCAGCCCCTCGTAGCGTGACGAGAAGAGCATGCGCACGGCCGCCTTGAGTAGCTCGATCACCAGGAAGGCGTTGAGGAACAGCGAGGCACGGGTGGAGAGTTCGCCGGTCTCGCCTACCGCGAAGGTGGCGACCAGGTTGCCACCCACGTAGGCCAGGGCCACCACCGCCACGTCGATCACGGCCGCCAGGGCTACGCAGAGCACCAGGCGCAGCACCGGGGTCAGACCCTGGCCGTTGAGCGACCACCGGCTGATGCGCGTGAACAGTGGCCGGGCCAGCCGGCGGATGGCCACGAACAGCACGAAGGTAGCCAGTATCACCAGCCCGAGGTTGATGGCGGCGCTGGTGAAGGCGGCCGTGTCGAAGCTGCTGGTTGCATCGGCACTGCCGGTGAACAGCCCGCCGAGCACTTCCACCAGGCTGGTGAACTGGCTACCGACATCACCGACGATGCGACTGGTGGCTTCGGCCAGCTGCCTGGGCAGCGAGGGCTCGGAGACGGCGGTGATCGACTCGGCAGCCGCCGATTCGGAGGCGGCGACGTTACCGGCCATGCCGCGCAGCTGGTCGATCAGCTGCTGACGTGACTGCTCGTTCTCGAGCAGGTCGGCCAGGGTGGAGTAGGCCGGTGGCTCGCTGCCGGCATCGGCCTGCTGGGCCTGGGCCGGGGTGGCGAGTGCCACCAAGGCAATCAGCAGCCAGGCGAGGATGGCAGGGATGGCTCGCATTGGGTTCACGCGGTGACCTCCGTCTCTTGGCGTATTGACGATGTGGTGTCAGGGTTACGATCGTTTATCAGCATGATACGGACTTTGACCCGGGGTCACGACCCGCGCTGTCATCGCATTTTCATGTACATTAATTGTACATCATGGTAATATTGTGCGAATATTGTGTCCAGCAGCGACTCGAGGGTCCCTGCCCCCTGCAAGGCAAGCATGCGATACTCTTGGCCATCCTCATCGGGTGGCCTTTTTTTGGCGCTTCGTCGCCATCGTCCTGGGGCCTTTCCCGCAACGCCTGGAGAGTGGATGAGCATCGACCCGCTGGTGCTGCTGGCCGTGGCCGGTGGCGGGGGGTTGGGCGGCATGGCGCGCCTGGCGGTGAGCAATGTCGTGACCCGTTACCTGGGGGCCGCCTTGCCCTGGGGGACCCTGGTGGTCAACCTGAGTGGCGCCCTGCTGATGGGCATGCTGGCCGGGGGGCTGGGCCTGCCCGGCCCCGTGGCGGGGCCGGCCTGGTCGCTGCTGGCCATCGGCCTGCTGGGGGGCTACACCACCGTCTCCTCCTTCAGCCTGCAGACCCTGACGCTCTGGCAGCAACGGCGCATGGCCGCGGCCCTGGGCTACGTCGCCCTGACCCTGGGAACGGGGTTCGCGGCCCTGCTGGCCGGGACCTGGCTGGCGGGGGGCCTGCCTTGATCGCCTGGCGTGCCTATGGCGCCATAGGGCTGGGCAGCGCCCTGGGCGCCACGCTGCGCTACTTGGCCGCGCTGGCGCTGGTGGGGCCGGCCTTCCCCTGGGCCACCCTGGCGGTGAACGGCCTCGGTTCCTGGCTGATTGCCGGTTTCGCCGCCTATGCCGCCCGCCGCACTCGCGGCCGGGTCGCGCGCTGGCAACCCTTCCTCGTCGGCGGTTTCTGTGGCGGCTTCACCACCTTCTCGCTGTTTGGCCTGGAGACACTGGACCTGATGCAGCAGGGCCGCCAAGTGGCGGCCCTGAGCTATGTGGCGGTCAGTCTCGTGGTATGGCTGGGCGGCGCCTGGGCGGGACATCACGCCGGGCAGCGGCTGGCGCTCGCCCGGCAGTGAGGGGCCTCAGCCCTTGGTCTTGCCCTTCTTGTTGCCCTTGGCAGCCGATTCGCCGCCGCGGGGGAAGTGATCGCGCACCAGCGCCAGCAGGCCCTGGGTGGAGGCATCGAAGTCCTGGCTGTGGGCATCGATGCGCTCGCTGAT
>NZ_JARANW010000049.1:0-4550 GCF_029889825.1 Halomonas sp. 11-S5 | reverse complement strand
CGGTCCGGCGCTCCGGGGCCTGTCGCCGGGAAAGCCTTGAGCGGTGTTGCCATCGGCGATCGTCCTGGGCTTGTCCACTACCCCAGCAGATCGGCAGGCTCGACAAAATCGAGACCGAAGGCCTCGGCCACGGCCTGGTAGGTCACCTGTCCGGCGTGGACGTTGAGGCCGGCGGCGAAGTGGGCGTCGTCGGCCAGCGCCTGCTGCCAGCCCTTGTCGGCCAGGGCGATCACGAACGGCAGAGTGGCGTTGGTCAGCGCCTGGGTGGAAGTGCGCGCCACGGCGCCCGGCATGTTGGCCACACAGTAGTGCACGATCCCGTCGACGATATAGGTCGGGTCGGTATGGGTGGTGGCCCGGCTGGTCTCGAAGCAGCCGCCCTGGTCGATGGCCACGTCCACCAGCACGCTGCCGGGCTTCATCTCGGCGAGCATCTCGCGGGTGATCAGCTTGGGCGCGGCGGCCCCCGGGATCAGCACGGCACCGACGATGAGGTCGCATTCGCGCACCGCCTCGTCGATGGCATCAGCGGTGGAGAAGACCGTCTTCATGCGGCCCTGGTAGCGGTCGTCGAGGGTCTCGAGGCGCGGGATCGACTTGTCGAGTACCGTGACCTCGGCACCGAGGCCCAGCGCCATGCGGGCGGCATTCTCGCCCACCACGCCGCCGCCGATCACGGCCACCCTGGCCGGGGCCACCCCGGGCACCCCGGGCAGCAGCACGCCGGCGCCGCCCTGGGCCTTCTCCAGGCTGTGGGCGCCGGCCTGAATGGCCATGCGCCCCGCCACGGTGCTCATCGGCGCCAGCAGCGGCAGGCCGCCCTGGCGGTCGGTGATGGTCTCGTAGGCGATGCAGGTGGCGTCGCTGGCCATCAGGCCGCGGGTAAGGGTCTCCTCGGCGGCCAGGTGCAGGTAGGTGAAGAGCGTCTGGCCGGCCTTGAGACGCGCGACCTCCTCGGCCTGCGGCTCCTTGACCTTGAGGATCAACTCGGCGCCGTCCCAGACCCTGGCCACATCGACCACGAGGCGCGCCCCAGCGGCCTCATAGGCGACGTCCGCGAAGCCAGCGCCCTCGCCGGCCCCGGCCTGCACCGTGACCGTATGGCCACGGCCGACCAGCTCCCGGGCGCCGGTAGGGGTCAGGGCGACACGGTACTCGTGGTTCTTGATTTCCTTGGGCACGGCGATCTGCATGACTTGCTCCTGCACACTGTTGTTGGGTGGCTTTCCTCCCCATTACAGCACAGGCAGTCCATACATGAAGAGCCCACGCAGAAGAACGGAAAATATCAGTACAAGAGGGCTTTCTTGCCCGAAATTCTTCTTCCAGCCATTACCCCTGCAGGAAAGCCTGCCAGGACGGCCGAGGAGGTGGCCCGGCTAACGATCTCGCTCAGGAAGACGTGGGCAGGCCCCGGCCCGCCTCAGGGCTCTCGGTGGGTACCACAGTTCCAGCAGGTGTCGAAGGCGCCCTCGAGGCGCTCCCCGCATCCCGGACAGGTCCAGGCCGGGTGTTCGCTCGTGCCTTCCAGGGCCTGGCGGATCAGGACCTCGGCGCGCGCGAAGTTGTGGGGCGCCACCCATACCTCCGGCTCACACTCCCCCAGCGGCAGCTCACCGGCGCCACCGCCCAGGGTCAGGTTACGCAGCTCCGCGGGAATGCCGGCCGCGGTCAGCACGTTGTGCACGTGGCTGACCAGCAGCGCATTGGAGTGGGCGAAGGCGCGAACGTAGCCGGGGAGCATCGCGCACTAGTCCCGGAAAACGCGCACGCCCAGGGCCTTGAGGTAGGACGTCTCGGGGATCGCCGGATGGACCGGGTGATCCGGTCCCTGGTGGCCCTGGAAGAGGATCTGCCCCTGGCGGTCCTGGTGACGCACCGCGCCACGCACCACCTCGACCAGGCGCTCCGGCGCCAGGTGCATGGAACAGGAGGCCGAGAGCAGCAGGCCGTCGCGTCCCAGCAGGCGCATTGCCTCGCGGTTGAGCTTGCCGTAGGCGCGTTCGCCGTTGGGGATATCCTTGCGCTTGCGGATGAAGGCGGGCGGATCGAGGATCACCACGTCGAACTCCTCGCCTTCGGCCTTGAGGGCCGCCAGGACTTCGAAGGCGTCGCCCTCGCCCACCGCCACCCGCTCGTGTAGCCCGTTCAGAGCGGCGTTCTCGGCGACCCGCTCCAGCGCCGGACCGGAGGCATCCACGCAGAGCACTTCGCTGGCACCGTTGGCCGCGGCCTGCACGCCCCAGCCCCCCACGTAGCTGAACAGGTCCAGCACCCGCTTGCCGGCCACCAGGCCGTTGAGCCAGGCTCGATTGACCCGGTGATCATAGAACCAGCCGGTCTTCTGGCCGTCGAGGACCGGGGCGACGAACTGCACGCCGTTCTCCTCCAGCAGCACCCGGTCGGGCAGCGTGCCCTTCACCACCTCGACGCCGGCCTCGAGGCCCTCCTGACGGCGACCGCTGGTGTCGTTGCGCAGCACCACCGCCGACAGCGACAGCACCTTGTCCAGGGCGTCGAGCAGTTCGGGCAGCACGGCCTGCATGCCGGCCGTGTTCACCTGCACGACCAGCACGTCACCGAAGCGGTCGATGATGAGCCCCGGCAGCAGGTCGCCCTCGCCATGCACCAGCCGATAGAAGGGCTTGTCGAAGAGCCGCTGGCGCAGCGCCAGTGCCTGGTTGAGGCGGTGGACCAGCAGCGAACGGTCGAGCCCCTGCGCCGGGTCGCGGGAGACCATCCGCGCGCAGATCAGCGAATGCGGATTAACGTAGGCCACGCCCATGGCCTTGCCATTGGCGGCCTCGACCACCACCTGTGCCCCGGCCTCGATGTCCTTGAGCGGCGTGGCCTGGATGTCGATCTCGTTGGAGTAGAGCCACAGGTGGCCGGCCTTGAGGCGACGGTCGGCGTTCTTCTTCAGGCGCAGGGTGTGCTGGGTCATGGGGGGGTCTCGCAGGGGAAAGAGGGGATCGTTCAAGTCTGGCACTGGCCGCAGAACACGCTGGCCCGCTGGCCCAGGGTCACCAGGCGCAGCTCGGAGCCGCAGCGCCGGCAGGGCTGGCCATCACGCCCGTAGACGTTGAGGCGCTGCTTGAAATAACCGGGCTCGCCGGTGCCGCCGACGAAATCGCGCAGGGTGGTGCCACCCTGGGTGATGGCGGCCGCCAGCACCTCGCGCACCGCCGCCGCGAGGCGGTCATAGCGCCGCCGGGCGATGCGCCCGGCGGCGCGACGCGGGTCGATGCCGGCCAGGAACAGCGCTTCGGCGGCGTAGATGTTGCCCACGCCCACCACCACGGCGTTGTCCATCAGGAAGGGCTTGACCGTGAGCCGACGGCGGCGGGACAGGTCGAAGAGCCGGGCGCCATCGAAGGCGTCAGACAGCGGTTCCGGCCCCAGCCGGGCGAGGCGCGCATCCGGCGCCGGGCCCTCGGCCAGCCAGTCGACGAAGCCGAAGCGGCGCGGGTCGTGGTAGCGCAGGATGCCGCCATCGTCGAGCACCAGGTCGACGTGGTCGTGCTTCTTCGGCAGCTCGCCCAGGCGGGCGATGCGCAGGCTGCCGGACATGCCCAGGTGCCAGAGCAGGGTACCGCCGCCCTCGCCTTGCCCCGGCCGTGAGAGCGGCAGCAGCAGGTACTTGGCACGCCGGGCGAGCACGCCGATGCGCGCCCCGACCAGCCGCTCGACGAGGTCCGCCGGCACCGGCACGCGCAGGCGGGCCTGGCGCACGATCACCTCGACGATCTCGCGGCCTTCCACATGGGGGGCGATGCCCCGGCGGGTGGTCTCGACTTCGGGCAGCTCGGGCATAGTCTCGTCCGGCGGGGCAACGATACGCAAGAACCCGACCATCGGGCCGGGTTCAGGCTGACAGGCTCCTGCCTGCGGCGGAAGCGACCAAGACTTACTTGATCTTGCCCTCCTTGTACATCACGTGCTTGCGGACGACCGGGTCAAACTTCTTCATCTCGAGCTTGTCCGGGGTATTCCGCTTGTTCTTGTCGGTGGTGTAGAAGTGACCGGTACCGGCACTGGATATCATTCTGATCTTGTCGCGCATGACGGTTATCTCCCGTGATAAATCGCTTAGACGGCTTCGCCGCGCTTGCGGATGTCGCCGAGCACCGCCTCGATGCCCTTCTTGTCGATGATGCGCATGCCCTTGGAGGAGACGCGCAGCTTGACGAAGCGCTTCTCGGCCTCCACCCAGAAACGGTGGGAATGCAGATTCGGCACGAAACGACGGCGCGTCTTGCGCTGGGAGTGTGAAACGTTGTTACCAGTCACCGGGCGCTTGCCGGTAACCTGACATACTTTGGACATGAGAGCCTCCAACCGCTTGGCCAGGTGTTTAGACCTGAGTGTTCAAAACCTGTCGGGCAAACCGGGATGACCCCGTTGTCATTTGACCCAAGGGAATTCAAAGGCTGCACTTTATACCAGAGACCACCGCCTTCGGCAAGCGATGCGCCGTTTTCCCCAGGGCTATCGCAGATAGCGGTATCGCTCGGGGCTAATCCGTCGACAGGCCCCGGAGTGCCGGACCA
>NZ_JARANW010000048.1:0-5454 GCF_029889825.1 Halomonas sp. 11-S5 | reverse complement strand
GAGTACTTTCCGTTCTACAACGCGGAGCGGCCCCACCAGTCCCTGGGGTACCGGACACCCGACGAGGTCTACCTGAGCGGCCTGGGTGGCGGGGCATCCATACCCGATCACCTCGGGGGCCGAGGGGCGACATCGCAGAACGAAGAAACAGGGCAGCGCTGTGCCGCTGCGAACATGGCCGAGGCATTAGCTTAAACTCAGGCAAATTCTGTCTTGACCGTGGGGTCCACTTTAGAGTGATGCCTGGAAAACGAAGTTCGATATCCTTCAAAAGATTGGGGCAGACGAACAATTTATCTACAAAGCCATGAGCTCCACTGAATACAAGGGGCTTAGCTTTAAAGAAAAACATAAGATCTCGTTCAATATTTTGGCTTTTTTGTTCGGCCCTCTTTACTATTTTAGCAAAACAATGTGGGCGAAAGGCGCTGTAATCCTGGGCGCAACATGGGTGCTGGCTTCTTTGTTAACGCTTGTGGAAGCCGTTATCGGGGTTGCGTTACCCGTTATTCTTTATTGGATTCCTTCGGCAGTGATCTGTGCTCAGCTCGCCAACTATGATTACTTCCGCAAAGTAATGCATGATGAGAATATGTGGAGTGGTTTGCCCGATATTTTTTCAAAGCCAGTGGGCGCAATAGGGTTTCCGTTGGCGGCGTTGGTTTTGTTGTTTGGTATTTCGACATTGAGCCCCGCCTATATCGCGGAGACAAAAAATCAGACGCTTGCAGATGTTAGTGGAGTTTGGCGTGGCGATACCGACGGAGCAATGATTACGATTTCTTTGAGCGGAAAACCGAAGGTGTTGAGCATTAACGGAACGCGGGTGCCGGTTACTGTGCAATCCATCGATCAAGACAATCATATCGTTACTTTAGGTGTGGGTTTGTCTAACGGGCAACAGGTGTCCTGGGCATTACGCCAGCTGTTTGATCAAGAAGGACGCTTTACGCTGCAAATGACACTTCATGATGGTACACAAGACAGCCTTTCCTATGTGAGAGATTTGTAAGTGAGCACCTAACAATCGCGTAAACTCGGACTGCCCAAAGCTGCGCTGCGAAGCGGCGCAGCTTTGGGCAGCCGGTTACGCGTAGCGTTAGCCGCCTAGGAGAGATCGTGAATAATTTGGACTATCATAAACAAGCATTTAACAGCGTTGGCTGGTTTATCCCACCATACGTTCAGCTTGGATTTTTGGGAAATGTGGCAAAACAAATTAATGACAATAATGTGTGCGGAAACACTCTTGCTCCGTATCTCGCACCAATTTACTCACCAGATAACTTAGCGGCTATGGTATCTGAGCGTTACCACGCTGTTCCATTCATAAACGAATATCATGAAATAATCGCTGAGTCTGTAGAAGCTCATTTTCTTGGGCTTAATCATATTGCTGTATCTGGATTAATGCCAGTGATTGAAGGCGCAGGACGAAAAATAGCGGATAGCCGTTCTGTTACAGTCACAAGTATAAAGAGCGTTTTTCAAAACTTGGCTATTGATTGTAAAGATGACGTAACAACTAATAATATCGGTGCGGTAGGTGAAATCGTTTCCATGATGGATGCTTTCATTGAGTTCACTGATAACAATCTTTACATCAGCTCAAATAATTATACCCTGAACGACAATACTAACAGACATGGTATTTTACATGGCGCTTTCTCTGATTCCGATTATGGGGAGCCATTAAATTTCTATAAATCAATTGGTGCAATCGATTTCTTGTGTTTTGTGTCTGCATTGCGTGCTCCCATTTCATGTTTCGCACCATCAACCACCGATGAATCACAAGCTCTGGCAGCTTACTATCGGTTATGTATTCAACTTGGGCAAAAAAAGCCAGCAGCGGCTAACAAGTCAAATCACTCGGACGCAGTAAACTGCGCCGGTGTTTGAGGCGTTATGTAGTTGCTACACGCTGGCTACCTCAGTTAATGACATAGGAGTGTCGAAATGTTTGATTACACAATAATTCACTGGATCACATTTCTTGCTGCGGCGGCCCTTCTAAACCTTTCCCCGGGGCCGGATATCGCTTTCATTTTAGGGCAAACCTTGCGCAACGGACGTCAACATGGGTTCGCTGCGATGCTCGGCATTTGGACAGGTGCGGCGTTGCATGTCGCTATGGCGGCGGTGGGCCTTTCGGCGATCCTTGCCACGTCCGCCCTGGCGTTTTCTATTGTTAAGTGGGTAGGCGCCGCATATTTGATATGGCTTGGTATCAGAATGCTTCTATCGCGTGGCGACTCCTTCGTGCCCAGCGAGGGCGTCAGCCATCAACGAATGCATTCAATTTATTGGCAAGGCGTGTTGGTTTCTGCACTTAACCCGAAAGTAGCCGTATTTTTCCTTGCTTTCCTGCCACAGTTTGTCGTGGAAGGTGCTGGCCCTCCCGGTGCTCAGTTATTGTTGCACGGAAGCCTGATCATTGTTGTCGCGGCTTTTATAGAGCCACCTTTGGTTATGCTGGGGTCAAAGCTAGGAGATTTCTTGAGACAAAATCGGCGAGTTGGCTTATGGATGGATCGAGGCCTTGGAGCCTTGTTCGTCGCCTTGGGTGCGCGCCTTGCAGCCAGTACCAGGTAATGTAGTGAGCAGGGGGAGCAATTTACTTTTAACTACATAACCAAGCCATGCACCGGATGCCAAACCCTCCGCTTCGCTGCGGTTTTGCCACCGGTGATGGCGGGCGTTATACAAAATGGAGTTGACTTTTTGAGCATCGATCTGAAAAAACGATGTTTGCTGTGTGAAGAAGTCATTTCCACAGAAATAGACTCTCGTGAACACTTGATTCCCAACTCAATTGGTGGGAGGAAGAAAGTCTCAGGCTTCCTGTGTGTGGACTGCAACTCAAAATCTGGTGATAACTGGGAGTCTGCACTTGCGCGCCAAATGAACCCGTTGAGTCTGTTTTTTCGCATTAACAGGGAGCGTGGTGATGCACCTTCTCAGAAGTTTCAAACCACCAGCGGAGATGAATGGGTACTCAATGCTGATGGATCACTGGACTTACCAAGACCTATTTTCAAAGAGCAGAAAAACGAAAACGGAGTAGAGATTAACATTTCCGCCAGAAACATGGCTGAAGCAAAAAAGATGCTGAAAGGTGTCGCCAGGAAATACCCGCAACTTGATGCTGATGAACTGCTTGAGAAAGCTCAGTCGAAATCCAGCTATTCTCAGAATCCAATTAAACTCAGTTTGTCCTTCGGTGGTTTAGATGCAGGGCGCTCATTTGTCAAAACAGCGCTTGCGTTGGTCTCTACAACTGGCGTGAGTGTGAGAGGCTGTGAGCATGCTATTCAATTCCTAAAGGAACAAGAATCTGAGCCGTGTTTTGGGTATTACTACGAGAGGGATTTAGTGCTTGAAAGGCCCTCTGGAATTCCAATTCACATTGTCCATGTTAATGGCGACCCAGATAGCAATCTCATTCGTGGATACGTCGAATACTTCGGTGTAATGCGGGTTGTCATGTGTTTGTCGAGCAGCTATTCAGGCAGTGCATTCTCGGCAACGTATTCGATTGATCCGACCACAGGTAAAGAGCTGGAGCTCGATGTTGATCTAGATTTGACGTCCACTGACATACGGAAGGCATATAACTACGAGAAGTGGGATGGCAATGCCGTACAGCAGGCTATGGGTGCAGTTATAGGTCCAGCACTGGAAATCCAGCATAAAGAAGAAAGGGAGAGGGTGCTAGAGGAGGCGGTTCGGTACGCATTTTCCAATTGCGGAGCAAAAGAAGGCGAAACAATAACCGAAGAGCAACATAACCGTCTGGTGGGCCTGCTATGGGAGAAATTGGAACCATGGGTATTAAACCAACTCGTTGGCCGGCATAGGCGTGATTAGGTATAACAAGTTTCTGCACGCGGATAAATTACTCGCTGCGCTCATAATTTACCGGTGAGCAAGGCGTTAAAGGCTCAAGGGAGCTTCCGGTGAGTAAGGAAGATCTTTCCCCAGAAGATCAGGCCTACTACAAGCGTTTTGAGGTCAAGCCGCTACGAGTATTGCTGTATTTTCTGGCGGTCGTTTACTTGGTGTTTGTATTTGCGATTGGTGGTTCCCAGTTCAGCGGAGGTTTTTTCAGCGGCGCAGTTGGAAGCTTTATCCTGATTCAAGGTATCGATCTCTCTCACAGAAGATTGATTGTCGTTGGCGGGTTCCTGACAGTTGTGAGCGTCTTACAGACGATATCTTTGGCGTTGTCGTGACTTGCGAGAGCTGACGGAAAAGCCTTTAACAAAGTAAGCGCTCCACAAACCCCACCTTCTGCATCTGAATAGTGTCCGCCAGACTGGTGTCATCCGAAAGCAAGGAGGACACCATGACCGACCTGACCTCGACACAGGCCTTCTGGCTGGGCCATCTGTTCCATGCTTGCCTCTCGGCAACTGCCGTTGAGCGAGTACGCCGCGGAGCAAGGACTGGAGCTGGCATCACTGCTGGCGTGGGAGCAGCGCCTGGTGGTGCAGGAAGTGCCCGTGCCACCTCGTCATCGGCCGCTGCGCTTCGTTGCCGTGGAGGTGGCGCCATGATTCGCCCGGACACCGGACTGCGGGTCTACCTTTGCCGCGAGCCCGTCGATATGCGCAAGCAGATCGACGGGCTGGCCCTGCTGGTGCAGGAGGCCATGGAGCTCAATCCCTTCGAGGAGGCGGTGTTCGTGTTCGGCAACCGCCAGCGCGATAAGGTAAAGTTGCTGTTCTGGGAGCGTAACGGCTTCGTGGTCTGGTACAAGCGCCTGGAGCGCGAGCGCTTCAAGTGGCCCGACCGGCTGGAGGGCGACACGGTTACGCTCTCGGGCCAGGAGCTGAACTGGCTTCTGGATGGCTATGACCTCAGCGCCATGCGCCCCCATAAGGCGTTGGATTTTCAGTCGGTTGGCTGATTTTCTGCTGCTTCCAGCAGCGCTGCTTGGTAAAATATCGGCATGACGTCGTCGGCCTCACCTTCCTCCGCCAGTGTCTCCCGGCTGCAGCGCCAAGTGCGCGCTCAGCAGGAGGAGATCGCGCGTCTCCATCAGCTGATGGAGAAGAAGGAGGCCGAGTGGGAAGCCGCCAAGGCCGCGTTGTTCGAGCAGTTCCGCCTGGCCATCGAGCGTCAGTTCGGCCCCTCCACGGAAAAGTATCGCGTCACGCAGGGTGACCTCCTCATCAACGAGGCTGAAGCAGCGGTCGACGAGGAACAGGCGAGCGCTCAGGATGACGCGGCCGACGACGGGGTCGATGCGACGGCCGAGCCGCGTCAGCCAGCCAAGCGCCGTAGCCGTGGCGGTCGGGTGGCCCTGCCCCCCGAACTGCCCCGTGTCGAGGTTATCCATGTGTCAGTACCGATGCTAAAAGTCCCCTGAGTACCGAAATAAGGTGTCCCCCACTCAAGCGGGGTACCCTCTGATTGGGAAACAGAACGATCAGGAGGTACCCGATGCTC
>NZ_JARANW010000047.1:0-6018 GCF_029889825.1 Halomonas sp. 11-S5 | reverse complement strand
TTCATTCGATCTGATTCGTTAAATAGCGGGCTATTCGCCTCATCAGATCGATAAACTTGTCTCGAAATCCGTCTCTCTCGCTACGATCGGTCAAACCCGACAGGCTCCTAGTGCCCCGATTTTTCTGGTCCATCGCAGACTGGCGTGAAGCACGCCACTTGGGTCGGCTGGCCGAGGTGGGCGTGCATCTCGCCGATCCCCGAGAAGCGCACCCGATAGCCGTTGCGACGCGCCACGCCCTGTGCCCAGTCGCGGAAGCGCGCCCGGTCCCACTCGAACTTGTGGTCGGGATCCCGGAACTCGCCCGGCGCCAGATCATAGAGCGGATTGTATTCGTGGTTGGGGGTGGTCATCACCAGCAGATGCGGCCGCAGCCCGGCGAAGACCGCGCGCTCGACCCGGGAGAGCGCCTCGGGCGGGACATGCTCGATGGTCTCCACCATAGCCGCGGCATCGAAGCCGACCAGCGCCGGGTGGGGATCGGCATAGGAACCGCAGACCAGCTCGAGATGCCCCGCCCGGGCGGCCGGCAGCTCCTCCAGGCGCAGCTTGGCCTGGGCCAGCAGCTCGCCGGAGAGCTCAAGGCCCGCCACCCGCTCGAACTGGGCGTCGCGCAGCAGGTACTGCAGCAGTCCACCGGAGCCGCATCCCAGGTCGAGCACCCGTCGCGCACCGCTGGCCCTGATCAGGGACGCCACGCGCTGCAGTCGCGCCTGGTGGAGGTCGGATGCCTCGAGGTCGATCATCTCCATGCTGTCTCCATCTGGACCGGGCGGGAGATGATGACGCATCGCGGCCGGGACGTGTAGCGGCGAGCCAAAAAAGGCGCGACTCGCGTCGCGCCCAACGTGCCTGCTCGGTACTCGCCGAGGCGTCGTCCGGCCGGCTCGGTCATCACGAGCCGGTCAGAACAAGCCGGTCAGAAGAAGCCCATCGGATTGATGTCGTAGCTGACCAGCAGGTTCTTGGTCTGCTGGTAGTGCTCGAGGGCCATCTTGTGCGTCTCGCGGCCAACGCCGGACTTCTTGTAGCCGCCGAAGGCGGCATGGGCCGGATACTGGTGGTAGCAGTTGGTCCACACACGGCCGGCCTGAATAGCGCGGCCCATGCGGAAGGCGACGTTCATGTCGCGGCTCCAGACGCCCGCGCCGAGGCCGAACTCGGTGTCGTTGGCGATGGCCAGCGCCTCCTCCTCGTCCTTGAAGGTGGTCACGGCCACCACCGGGCCGAAGATCTCCTCCTGGAAGACGCGCATCTTGTTGTGCCCCTTGAGCAGGGTTGGCTGGATATAGAAGCCGTTGTTGATGGCCGGATCCAGGGACTCCCGCTCGCCGCCGGTGAGGAACTCGGCACCCTCCTCGCGGGCCACGTCCATGTAGGACATGATCTTGTCGAACTGCTCCTGGGAGGCCTGGGCGCCGACCTTGACGTCGGTATCCAGCGGGTTGCCGCGGGTAATCTGGCCCACCTTCTCCATCACCTTGACCATGAAGGCGTCGTACATGCTCTCCTGGATCAGCGCCCGGGACGGACAGGTGCACACCTCGCCCTGGTTGAAGAAGGCCAGCACCAGGCCCTCGGCGGCCTTGTCGATGAATTCCGGCTCGGCGTTCATGATGTCGGCGAAGTAGATGTTCGGCGACTTGCCACCCAGCTCCACCGTGGAGGGGATGATGTTCTCCGCGGCGCACTTGAGGATGTGGGAGCCCACCGGGGTGGAGCCGGTGAAGGCGATCTTGGCGATGCGCTTGCTGGTGGCCAGCGCCTGGCCGGCCTCGGCGCCGTAGCCATTGACGATGTTGACTACGCCCGGGGGCAGCAGGTCGCCGACCAGCTTCATCAGCTCAAGGATCGAGGCCGGGGTCTGCTCGGCGGGCTTGAGCACCACGCAGTTGCCCGCGGCCAGTGCCGGCGCCAGCTTCCAGACGGCCATCAGCAGCGGGAAGTTCCAGGGAATGATCTGTCCCACCACGCCCAGCGGCTCGTGGAAGTGGTAGGCGACGGTGTTGGCGTCGATGTCGGCGGCGGTGCCCTCCTGGGCGCGGATGCAGCCGGCGAAGTAGCGGAAGTGGTCGACGGCCAGCGGCAGGTCGGCGTTGAGGGTCTCGCGGACCGCCTTGCCGTTGTCCCAGGTCTCGGCCACGGCCAGCATCTCGAGGTTCTGCTCCATGCGGTCGGCGATCCTCAGCAGCACATTGGAGCGCTCGGCGGCGGCGGTCTTGCCCCAGGCCGGTGCGGCCTGGTGGGCGGCGTCCAGCGCCTTGTCGATGTCCTCGGCGGAGGAGCGCGGGATCTCGCAGAACACCTCGCCGTTGACCGGGCTGACGTTGTCGAAGTACTGGCCCTTCACCGGGGGTACGAACTCGCCGCCGATGTAGTTGCCGTAGCGTGTCTCGAAGCTGATCGGCGAACCGGACTGGCCGGGGTTGGCGTAAATCATGGCGTGACTCCTGACTGTTGTCATTGTGGCGATACCCCCCCAGTGTTGGTCAGCAACGCCTTCTGCGACATACTCCGGTAGCAGGAGAGGGCCTCCTCCTTCGGTAGGAGGCGAGACGAGTCCACGAGGATATTGCCCATGCACACCCTGATGGTCGCCGATGACCATCCGCTGTTCCGCGAGGCGATCGCGGCGGTGATCGAGGCCGGCCTGCCCGACAGCCGGCTGCTGGAGGCGGAGAGCCTGGACGCGACCCTGCGCCAGGCCGAGACCTGCACGGAGCTTGACCTGGTGCTGCTCGACCTCGGCCTGCCCGATGCCAGCGGGCTCGAGGGGCTGCGCGCGCTACGCGCGGCTCACCCCTGGCTGCCGGTGGCGATCCTCTCGGCCGACCAGGAACGGCGCACCATCCTCGACGCCCTCGACCTGGGCGCGGTGGGCTACATCCCCAAGTCGACGCCGCGCCGGGACCTGCTCACCGCGCTGGCCCAGCTGCTGGAGGGCCAGGTCTACCTGCCGCCGGACATCATGCGCCGCCCCGCCGGGGCCGGCACGCCATCGCCCCGCCCACGCTTCACCGAGCTGACCGACAAGCAGCTCGAGGTGCTGCTGCGCCTGAGCCGCGGTGCCTCCAACAAGGTGATCGCCCGGGAACTGGACATCGCCGAGACTACGGTGAAGACCCATGTCTCGGCGATCCTGCGCAAGCTCGGGGTGCCGGGCCGGGTCCAGGCGATCCTCGCCGCCGGCGAGGCCGACCTCGAGGCCCTGCTGGCCGAGCGCCATGGCCCGTCACGCTGAGTCACCGCCCAGCAGGTCGACCAGGGCCATGCGCAGCCGCAGCGGCTTCAGGGGCTTGAGCAGGCAGCCATAGCCCCGCTGCCGGGTCAGGCCCTTGATCATCGCATCGTGGTTGGCGGTGATCACCATCACCGGGAGCCCCGGCTGGCGCTCGCGCAGCCGCGCCGCCGCCGCCAGGCCATCGGGGTCCCCCTCGCCCAGGTGGAAATCGACGAGCAGCACGTCCGCGCGCGCCCCGCTGGCCTTGCCCTCCAGCTCGGCCAGCGAGGTCGCGGTCACCACCCGACACCCCCAGCCCTCGAGCAGCGCGGCCATCCCTTCGCAGATGCCGGGATCATTGTCGATCACCCAGACCCGCGCCCCCTCCAGGACGCGACCCTGCCCGGGCTGCGCCGAGGCGGCCGGTGGCTGAGGTGCCAGCGGCAGTCGGCCATGGGGGACCCGCACCGAAAACAGCGAGCCACGGCCCGGCACGCTGGCCAACCGCAGGGGATGGCCGAGCATCCCCGCGATGCGGTCGACGATGGCCAGGCCCAGCCCCAGGCCGCGATCCTCGGCGTCGCGATTGCCGCTCAGGCGCTGGAACTCCTGGAAGATCGCCTCGCGCTGCGCCTCGGGAATCCCCGGCCCGCTGTCTCCCACCAGGATCTCGATTCCCTCGGGGCGGCGACGGCAGCCCAGCAGGATCTTGCCGCACCCGGTATAGCGGATGGCATTGGTCAGGAAGTTGCGCACCACCCGGGCCAGCAGCGCCAGGTCCGAGGCGACCACCGCGCCGCTGCCCACGTAGTGCAGCTCCAGCCCCCGGGCCGCGGCCATCTGACGGTACTCCTCGGCCAGCACGTCGAGCAGCCGGGCCACGGGGAAGGGGGCGATATCCGGCTCGAGCACCCCGGCATCGAGCCGCGAGATGTCCACCAGGGTGCCGAGCAGCGCCTCCACGTCCTTGAGCGAGCGACCGATATGGCCCACCAGCCGGGTCGAGGGCTCGGGCAGGGGATGCTCCTCCAGGGCGCTGGTGAACAGCCGGGCGGCATTCAGCGGCTGCAGCAGGTCATGGCTCACCGCGGCCAGGAAACGGGTCTTGGAGAGGTTGGCCGCTTCCGCTTCCGCCTTGGCGGCATGCAATTCGGCAAGGGTATGCTGCAGCGTCTCGGTGCGCTCGCGCACCTGTTCGGCGAGCAGCACCGCATGCTCGAAGGCCGCGTAGGGGGCACCGCCCGCCACGCCCGCCGACTCCACGCGCTCCATCAGGGCGGTGGCGATCCGCCTCAGCCGCGCGTTCTCCTCCAGCAGTTCCCGCTCCCGCGGGCCGGCGTCGTCAGGCGTCTCCCGTGGCCGGGCGAGATCCAATGGCGACCCCGGTGAAGGTCTGGTTGATGTGCATGCCATGGTGCTGCTCCCCGTAGGTGTTGAAGCCGATCACCCGCGAGCGGCCCAGCAGCCGCGACGCCGGCGCCACGAGCCCCAGGGCCTCCAGCTCGAGCCGGCGCAGGAAGCAGTCGCAGCCGATGATCAGCGCCGGCTCGCCGAGCCGCGTGGTAAGCCCGGCGAAGACCGCCTCGAGGTCCTCCAGCAGGGGGGTGGGCTGCATGGCGGTCAACACGATGCCGTTCTCGACGGCGCAATAGAAGCTGAGGCTGCCGTCGTCGTTGACCCGCTGGATGGAGCGCACGAAATGCGCCTCGCCCAGGCGCACCGCCAGGGGATGGCGGGCGAATACCTCAGGCGCCAGGGCCTCGACCGGGACGCCTACCAGCCGGGCATACTCCTCGGCGGCCGGCAGGGCGTTGAGCTCCAGCACCCGGCGGCGCTCGCGGTCGGCGCGGGTGACCACCAGCTTCTCGTCCCGCGGGCGCAGGTGGTGGGTGGTGAAGACCTCGAACGGCAGTCGGGTGTTGATCATCACCACCACCGCCGCCTGGCCATGGAAGCGGCCCTCGGCATGCACATGGGTATGGGCCAGGCGATTGTCGTCGCCGGCGGAGCCGCCGAAGCTGGGGATGCGCCCCAGGGCGGCATCCAGGGTCGCCAGCACCTGCTCCTCGCAGCTGGAAAGACCATCGAGCAGGGTCAGGGCGAAGCTGTGCTCCCCCACCGGGGCCAGGGCCCGACCGCGACAGTCGTCCAGCAGGCCGTCGACCAGCCGCTGGGCACGGATCAGGTCGAAGCCCGCCAGGTCCTCGACCAGGGCGCAGGAGACGGCGAAGTGGCGACGATCGAGGCCGATGGCGACGATGCAGCCGCGCCCGTAACCCGCCGGGGTGATCTCCCCGGCGGTGGTGCAGCCGGCCACCGCCACGCCCTCGAAGGCCTCGTTGAGGGCCGAGGAGAGCGCGGCCAGGGGATACTCGGCGCTACAGAAGAACAGCACGAAGCCGAGCTCGGCATGCCGCAGCGTCCCGGCCAGTTCGCCGGCCGCCTCACGAGGGTCCCGTCGCCGGCTGACCGCCGTGCGCAGCGGCGGCTCCGCCTCGAGCGGGTCGGGAACACCGGGCGTCGCGGGGGAAAGATCGAGCATGTCGGCCTGCCTGTGCGGTTTCAGGCAGTGTATGTCGCCAGGGCAAGCGGCGACAACGCCGGCCTGGGCGGGACATCACGCCGGGCAGCGGCTGGCGCTCGCCCGGCAGTGAGAGGCCTCAGCCCTTGGTCTTGCCCTTCTTGTCGCCCTTGGCAGCCGATTCGCCGCCGCGGGGGAAGTGATCGCGCACCAGCGCCAGCAGGCCCTGGGTGGAGGCATCGAAGTCCTGGCTGTGGGCATCGATGCGCTCGCTGAT
>NZ_JARANW010000046.1:0-6344 GCF_029889825.1 Halomonas sp. 11-S5 | reverse complement strand
GAGAGATCCACCGTCGCTGATAGCCCCTCGCTCCCTGACCCGTCGGCATTGAGGACAACCATATGTAAATAGAGACAACCGAGCCCTTGACGGGTCAATCCATACCAGGCCAGATAAGCCGGAGGCGCATCCGGCGTGACGATGGTGCCCTCGCCATGCCCGGTGCGCTGGCGCTTACCGAGCCTACGGGGTCTGATGGCCAGCCGGTATCGTGCGGTCAACGATCACGCCAGTCTGCGACGAACCTTTTGTTTCTGGAGGGGGGAGAAGCATCAGGCTGCCTCCCAGCTTCCAGCTGTCAGGGCAGTTCCTCGGCCTCGGGATCTTCCTTCTTCGCCGGGATGAGGTCCTCGCGATCCAGCTTCACCGCCAGCAGCAGGGCCGCCGCCACGTAGATGGAGGAGAAGGTGCCGACCACCACGCCGGCGATCAGGGCGATGGCGAAGTAGTGGATCATGTCGCCGCCCAGCAACAGCAGCGCCAACAGCACCAGCAGAGTGGTGCCGGAGGTCGCCAGGGTGCGCGACAGGGTCATGTTGATCGCCTCGTTGAAGATCGTCGGCATGTCATCGATGCGTGACTTGCGGATGTTCTCGCGGATGCGGTCGTAGACCACGATGGTGTCGTTGAGCGAGTAGCCGATCACCGCCAGCAGGGCGGCAAGCACGGTGAGGTCGAACTCGAACTGGAACAGCGAAAAGATGCCGACGACGATGATCACGTCGTGCAGCAGCGCCAGCAGGGCGCCGATGGCAAACTTGTACTGGAAGCGGGCCGCCACGTAGAGCATCACGATGCCCAGCGCCACCAGCAGGCCCATGCCGCTCTGGTCGCGCAGCTGGTCGCCTACTTGGGCGCCGACGAATTCGGCACGCACCAGCTCCACCTGACCGCCGGCGTCGCGCAGCAGGTTGACCACCTGCTCGCCGACATCGGGATCGAAGGCCTGCTGCAGGCGGATCAGCACCTCGGTGGAGGCGCCGAAGGTCTGCACTGAGACGTCACGGAACCCGGTGTCCTCCAGGATCTGGCGAACGACGTCCAGGGAGGGCGCCACCGCGTAGCGGACCTCGACCAGGGTGCCGCCGGTGAAGTCCAGCCCCAGGCTGAGCTGCTGGAACAGCAGCGAGGCGAGCGACACCAGCAGCATCAGGCCCGAGATCGCGAAGGCGATCCGGCGCCTGCCCATGAAGTCGAGTTGTCGATTGACCAGGGATTTCATTGCCACCTCTTATATCCAGAGCTTCTTGACCGGCTTGCCGCCGTAGGTCAGGTTGACCATCGCCCGCGTCACCATCAGGGCGGTGAACAGCGAGGTGATGATCCCCAGCGAGAGGGTCACGGCGAAGCCCTTGACCGGCCCGGTGCCGATGGAGAACAGGATCACCGCCACCAGCAGGGTGGTGATGTTGGCATCGATGATCGAGGTGAAGGCACGCTCGTAGCCGGCCGTGATGGCCTGCTGCACCGACAGCCCCGTGCGCAGCTCCTCGCGTATGCGCTCGAAGATCAGCACGTTGGCGTCCACCGCCATGCCCAGCGTCAGCACGATGCCGGCGATGCCGGGCAGGGTCAGGGTGGCGCCGAGCAGCGACATGGCCGCCACCAGCAGGGTCAGGTTGAGGGCCAGGGCGATGTTGGCGAAGACGCCGAATATCTTGTAGCGCACCAGCATGAACAGCACCACCAGCAACAGGCCGACCTGCACCGACATGATGCCGCGCTCGATGTTCTCGGCGCCCAGGCTCGGCCCGATGGTGCGCTCCTGCACGAAGTAGATGGGCGCGGCCAGCGAGCCGGAGCGCAGCAGCAGGGCGAGCTCCGCCGCCTCGGTGGGCGAGTCGAGCCCGGTGATGCGGAAGCTGTTGCCCAAGGCGCTCTGGATGGTGGCCAGGCTGATGATGCCGCGCTCGGTATAGGGCTCGCGTTCCACGACCTTCTCGCCGTCCACCGTGACGGTGGTCTCGCGAGTCTTGTGCTCGATGAACAGCACCGCCATGTTGCGGCCGATGTTGGTGCGGGTGGCCCGGTTCATCAGGGTGCCGCCGGTGCCGTCCAGGTCGATGTTGACCTGGGGGCGGCCGTTCTCATCGAAGCTGTGGTTGGCATTCGAGACGCTGTCACCGGTGATGATCACGTCGCGCATCAGGTCGGCGCGGCGCGACTGATTGTTGCGGAACGGGAAGGACTCGGTCTCGTTGTCCGGCGTGTCGGGGCGCGCCTCGAGGCGGAACTCGAGGTTAGCGGTGGCGCCCACGATGCGCTTGGCTTCGGCCGTATCCTGGACGCCGGGTAGCTCGACCACGATGCGATCCGGCCCCTGGCGCTGCACCAGCGGCTCGGCCACGCCCAGCTCGTTGACCCGGTTGCGCAGGGTCGTGAGGTTCTGGTTGATGGCGTAGTCCTGGAGCTCGTTGACCGCCTGGTCGGTCATGGTCATGGCCAGGCGGGCACCACGGTCATCGCCTTCGCTGCGGTAGTCGAAGTCGGGGAACTCGCGGGCGATCAGGCCCCGCGCCTCGTCGCGGTCCTCGGCGTTGGCGAAGGCCATGGAGATGGTGCGTTCCTCGATCTGGGTATCGCGGTAGCGGATCCGTTCGCCGCGCAGCAGTTCGCGCATGGCGCTGGCGTTGACCTCGAGGCGCTGCTGCAGGGCGGCGTCCATATCGACTTCCAGCAGGAAGTGCACGCCGCCGCGCAGGTCGAGGCCCAGGGTCATGGGCGAGGCGGAGAGCGACTGCAGCCAGGCCGGCGTGGATTCGGCCAGGTTCAGCGCCACCACGTACTCATCACCCAGCATGTCGCTGATGCGATCGCGGGCCTTCATCTGGTCGTCGGCATCGACAAGGCGGATCAGCACGCTGCTGGTCTCCGCCTCCACGGCCTGGATGTCGATGCTGGCCTCGCTGAGTGAGGCGCGGAGGCGCTCCAGCTGGCGCGCGTCGATGGTGCTGTCGCCCCGCTCGCTGCTGATCTGGATCGCCGGGTCCTCGGGGAAGAGGTTGGGGAGGGAGTAGACCAGGCCGGCGAGGAGAACGACGAGTATCAGCAGATACTTCCACAGGGGGTAACGGTTGAGCATGGGGGCCCTGCCCTCAGGTTGCGGACGTTGGAGGCTGACGAAGCGACCGGTGCGAGCGGGAGCCGGTCGCGCGGCTTCTGCCGCACCGGCCGCAGGGCGGCCTCCGCCGCGGCCCGGAAGGCGCCACGGCGGAGGCGTTATTACGCCCGAGTCAGATGGACTTGAGCGTGCCCTTGGGCAGTACGGCGGCCACGGCGCTCTTCTGCACGTTGACCTCGGTGCCTTCGGTGATCTCCATGCTCAGGAACTCGCTGTCGTCGCTCACCTTGGTGATGCGGCCCAGCATGCCGCCGCCGATGACGATCTCGTCACCCTTGGAGAGGTTGCCGATCAGCTGCTTGTGCTGCTTGGCGCGCTTGGCCTGGGGGCGCCACAGCAGGAAGTAAAAGATGGCCACGAAGCCGACCAGCATGACGATCTGGGCGATGCCGCCACCGGCGGCGCCGGCGTCCTGGGCCATGGCCGGGGAAATGAAGAAGTCCAGCATGTATGACGATCTCCTGAGTAATGAAAGCGGGATGTTCTACGGCCGGCCTTGTGGGCCGGCCGTGGGTCAATTCGGTGCGGGAGGAACCGGCAGGCCGCGCTGCGCATAGAAGCCTTCCACGAAGTTCGCCAATGTACCCGCTTCGATGGCACCGCGCAAACCGGCCATCAGACGTTGGTAGTGGCGCAAGTTATGGATGGTATTGAGCATCGAGCCGAGCATCTCTCCGCAGCGATCGAGGTGGTGCAGGTAGGCGCGGGAGAAGTGCCGGCAGGTGTAGCAGTCGCAGCCCGCCTCGAGCGGCCGGGTGTCGAAGCGGTGCTTGGCATTGCGGATCTTGACCGTACCCTCGGCGGTGAAGAGGTGGCCGTTGCGGCCGTTGCGGGTGGGCATCACGCAGTCGAACATGTCGACCCCGCGGCGCACCCCCTCCACCAGGTCCTCGGGCTTGCCCACGCCCATCAGATAACGCGGCGTGTCGTCGGGCATCCAGGCCGGCAGGGTGTCGAGCACCCGGATCATCTCCTCCTTGGGCTCGCCCACCGAGAGCCCGCCGATGGCCAGGCCGTCGAAGCCGATCTCGAGCAGTCCCTCGAGCGAGCGCTCGCGCAGCTCGGGATACATGCCGCCCTGGATGATGCCGAACAGCGCCGAGGGGGAGTCGCCGTGGGCCTCCCGGGAGCGCTGTGCCCAGCGCAGCGAGCGCTGCATGGAGAGCTCGGCCTCCGCCTCGGTGGCCGGGTAGGGGGTGCACTCGTCGAAGATCATCACCACGTCGGAGCCCAGCGCGCGCTGTACCGCCATGGACTCCTCGGGGCCCATGAACACCTTGGCGCCATCCACCGGCGAGCGGAAGTGCACGCCCTGCTCGGTGATCTTGCGCGTGGCGCCCAGCGAGAAGACCTGGAAGCCGCCGGAGTCGGTGAGGATCGGCCTGTCCCACTGGGCGAAGTCGTGCAGGTCGCCGTGGGCCTCGATGACCTCGGTGCCGGGGCGCAGCCAGAGGTGGAAGGTGTTGCCGAGGATGATCTCGGCGCCGATCTCCTCCACGGACACCGGGGTCATGCCCTTGACGGTACCGTAGGTGCCCACCGGCATGAAGGCGGGGGTCTCCACGGTGCCGCGGGGAAAGGTCAGTCGACCGCGGCGCGCCCGGCCATCGCTGGCCAGGCGCTCGAATGTCATGAAGCTGTCTTTACGCATGGGGACTCTCGTGGCGCATCGGGGCTGAGCCGGGCGTCGGCGTGTCAGGGCTTGGGTGTCAGGGCTTGCGCGTCAGGAACATGGCATCGCCATAGCTGAAGAAGGCGTAGCGCTCGGCCACTGCCGCCCGGTAGGCCGCCAGGGTGATGTCAAAGCCGGCGAAGGAGGCCACCAGCATCAGCAGGGTCGACTCCGGCAGGTGGAAGTTGGTCACCAGCGCATCGACCATCCGCCATTCGTAGCCCGGGTAGATGAAGATGTCGGTCTCGCCGCGGTAGGGGACGATCTCGTCCCCCTGTTTGCGGTCACCGGCGCTCTTCAGGCAGGCGCTCTCTCTGGCCGCACTTTCCAGGCAGCGCACGCTGGTGGTGCCCACGGCGATGACGCGGTTGCCTCGGGCCTTGGCGGCACGCACCTGCTCGCAGGCGGTCTCGTCCACCTCGATCCACTCGCTGTGCATGTGGTGCTCGCGGATGTCGTCGGCGCGCACCGGCTGGAAGGTGCCGGCGCCCACGTGCAGGGTGACGTAGGCGCTCTCCACGCCCTTCTCGGCCAGGGCCGCCAGCAGCGGCTCGTCGAAGTGCAGCCCGGCGGTGGGGGCGGCCACGGCCCCGTCGCGCCGCGCATAGACGGTCTGGTAGCGCTCGCGGTCGGCCAGCTCATCCTCGCGGGTGATGTAAGGCGGCAGCGGCATGTGCCCGTGCTGTTCCAGCAGCGCGATCAGTGGCGTCTCACCCAGGAAGCGCAGCTCGAACAGCGCCTCGCGGCGCCCCTCCACCACGGCGCGGATGCCCCCCTCGAAGACCAGCTCGGTGCCGGGCTTCGGCGACTTGCTCGAGCGCAGGTGGGCGAGGCCGCGATGGGCGTCCAGGGGGCGCTCCAGCAGCATCTCCACCTTGCCGCCACTGGCCTTGTGGCCGTGCAGGCGGGCGGGAATCACCCGGGTGTCGTTGAACACCAGCAGGTCCCCGGGGGCGAGCAGCTCGACCAGGTCGGGGAAGCGGCGGTGGGCGAGCGCACCGGTAGTGCCATCGACGCACAGCAGGCGGCAGTCGCTGCGCTGCTCGGAGGGGTAGCGGGCAATCAGCTCCTCGGGGAGCTCGTAGTGGAAGTCGGCGCGCTGCATGGGGGCGTTCTGATCCGGCTCAGGGGGCGTGTCGGGCGGCTCGACGAGCCGCGCAAAGCCCGATAGGATACCGCCTCGTGGCAGGGAAGTCAGCCGGCTGATTGACCTGCCACGGTGCCCACGTATAATGCCTGCGGCGTTGCCGGCGTGGCGGAATTGGTAGACGCAGCGGATTCAAAATCCGCCGGGTGCAAGCCCTTGTCGGTTCGAGTCCGACCGCCGGTACCAGCCTTGAGCCAGATCTGAAACAGCTGCCTCCGGGCGGCTGTTTGCGTTCCCCCTCCACTGGCCTGCGGTGCGTTTCATCCAACGCTTGTAGCTTGCAGGCTACAGTGTGTGTCAGTACCGATGCTAAAAGTCCCCTGAGTACCGAAATAAGGTGTCCCCCACTCAAGCGGGGTACCCTCTGATTGGGAAACAGAACGATCAGGAGGTACCCGATGCTC
>NZ_JARANW010000045.1:0-6539 GCF_029889825.1 Halomonas sp. 11-S5 | reverse complement strand
GCTTGCCTTCGACGGCAGCAAGACCACCCGCAAGGGCGTGGAGATGCTGGCCAAGAGCCCGCTGTTCGACGGTATCCCGGTGCACGTGGTAATCGTCGGCGCCGAGACCGGTGACAACCGCTCCCAGCTCGACTGGGCGCTCAAGACCCTGTGCGACGCCGGCCACGAAGCCGAAGGCGCCATCCGCGCCGGCGAGGTAGAGGCGACACTCCACACCTACCAGGAGGAGCATGCCATCGACCTGCTGGTGATGGGCGCCTACGGTCATTCTCGTATCCGCCATCTGCTGGTGGGCAGTACTACCAGCGAGATGCTGCGCAAATCGCACATACCGCTGCTGCTGCTGCGTTGATGTTTCCGAAACTGGTCCACCGTTCCTTTGGTGTGTGCCGGTTTTTTCTTTCCAGGCACGCCAGTGCCCTGTACAGGAGCCGAAAAATTGACGATCGCCCCGCCCTGATTCGCGCTTCCGTTATGCCCCACTCACACTGAGGACCCCTGATGTCATCACCTCTCCTGGCGAGAGGGCAGAACAAGGAAGCGACCCTTGAACAGCAATACCTTTGCTCATTCGGCTTTTTTCGATGAAACCTCTTCCTCGCAGCGCTTCGTCGCTGAGCTGCTGGAGAAAGCGGATATCCGCATCAACGGCGACCGCCCCTGGGATATCAAGTTCAACGCCCACGGCGTCATCGACGAGGCACTGGCCCGCGGCAACCTGGGCCTGGGCGAGAGCTACATGAACGGTGACTGGGACGCAGAAAACCTCGACGAGTTCTTCTTCTACCTGCTGCGCGCCCGCCTCCCCGAACGGATCAACCCGCGCAAGCTGGTCTTTCATCATCTGCGCACCCGCCTGATCAACCTGCAGACCGCCAGCCGCGCCTTCGAGGTCGGCGAAGCCCACTATGACCTGGGCAACGACTTCTACGCCGCCATGCTCGATCCGCGCATGACCTATACCTGCGGCTACTGGAAGGACGCGGAGACCCTGGACCAGGCCCAGGAGGCCAAGCTCGACCTGATCTGCCGCAAGTTAGAGCTCGAGCCTGGCATGCGCGTGCTCGACATCGGCTGCGGCTGGGGCAGCTTCATGGCCTATGCCGCCGAGCACTATGGTGTGAAGTGCGTGGGCCTGACCATCTCCCGCGAGCAGGCCGACTATGGCAAGAGCCTCATGCAACAGGGCCTGCCGGTGGAGTTCCGACTCAAGGACTACCGCGACGAGGCCGAGCAGTTCGATCGCATCGTCAGCATCGGCATGTTCGAACATGTTGGCCGCAAGAACTACCGCACTTACATGGAGGTCACGAATCGTTGTCTCAAGGACGACGGCCTCTTCCTGCTGCACACCATCGGCAAGAACGTGCGTGACACCTCGCCGGATCCCTGGATCGACAAGTACATCTTCCCCAACGGCGAGTTGCCGGCCATGGGTCATGTCACCGATGCCGCCGAGGAGCTGTTCGTGGTCGAGGACCTGCACAACTTCGGCGCTGACTACGACAGGACCCTGATGGCCTGGCACGAGAACTTCGAGGCCGCCTGGCCGCGCTTTGCCGAGGCCTACGGCGAGCGCTTCTACCGCATGTGGCGCTACTACCTGCTGAGCTGTGCCGGTGCCTTCCGCGCCCGCGACATCCAGCTCTGGCAGTTCTTGCTCAGCAAGAAGGGCAAACTTGGCGGCTATCGTCGGGTCAGCTGATAGTGTGTTACCACTCACTCACCTGGAAGTTCCGATGAGCGAATACTCTCTGTTCACCTTCGAGTCCGTGTCCGAAGGGCATCCGGACAAGATTGCCGACCAGATTACCGATGCGGTGCTCGACGCCATCATCGCCCGCGACAAGAACGCCCGTGTGGCCTGCGAGACCCTGGTCAAGAACCTGGTCGCCGCGGGTCTCGCCGACAAGTGCGAGATCCAGGTCTCCTACGCCATCGGCGTGGCCGAGCCCACCTCGGTCTCCGTCAACACCTTCGGTACCGGCCGGGTTGACGACGCACGCATCTACACCGATGAGCCCCACGGCTACGATGCCCCGGAACTCTGAATCTGCTGGAATCGGCAGGGGCGGTGGTGACTCGTGCCCTTGTATCTCACCGGAGATACCCATGACCGAACATTAGCGGCTCCAGGTGTTCGCCTGATCACCAGGCCAACTGCCCGGGCGCTACAAAGTCCTGAGCAAAGCGACTACGTTGGGTGTTCATGCCGATGGATCGCCGTCAAGCGACTGGAGTGGAATCCTACCGTGCTGAAATGCATCGATTGTGCAGAGTGAGAAGAGATGCTGAAACTGACACAGAATGACGTGACGATAGAGGTCATGGTTCGGGAGAGCCTTGATGAAGAGCCTCTGCAGGCCGTGGTGGTGCCCGCCACCGAGGCGCAGCGGCGCAACCTTGGCACGGCGGCAGTGGGTCAGGCCTGGATGGCATGGTCGCCCGGTGAGACCACCCCCAAGATGATCAAGTTCATGCCGCCCTCCCGGGTGTCGGAGGAGGGATGGCGGGAACTCCTCAAGTGTTACCGGTTTGCCATCCGTGTTGCGGAGATACACGAAGTCGCATCCCTGGCCTTACCGCTTCCGGAGGAGGTGGGGCTGTCTCCCATCGAGGATGCCCTCGCGGCAAGACTTTGCCTGACGATCCTGAAGGAAGCCGGGGAGCACCACCACCTGAAGCATCTCCAACTGATTGCCGGCGGCCATCAGGAGGCCGTGCTGTACGCCAATCGGTTCGTCGAGGAACAGGGCGCCGGTTGAATAGCCATTCAAGGGTTTGTTATCGTAAGGAACTGTTTACCTGACCATCCAGATACCTTTGCCGAGGTCGCTGGTAACTGCAAGAGGAGCAATCCGTTGACACAGTTACTCACCGACTCCTTCCCCAGTCCGCCTTAGCGCGTTTCCCTCTATTTGCATCCTGTTCGTCGGCATCTCATGTGATGTCGGACCCCTAGCGTTTGCCCGACTCCCGGTTTACCAAGACATGCACGACGCCGGCGTGACGTCGGCCTCCTTCGAGCGGGGACGTTTCCTGAGCCGAACCAATCGGGCCCTGGTACGAGGCGTTCGGGCCTGGCGTTTCCAGGAGGCATGATCCATGAACACTCTTGATCAATTGACATCGTCGCGCGTCCAGCAGCTGCTGGAGCAGGGCTACTTGAGCATCGACCAGCAGCGTCCCGAGCAGAATGACTGTGTGGACTACGACCTGTTGTTCATGGGGCAACGAGTATCGGGGTATCGCACCCTGTCGGATATGATGCTCGAGGCTGACCAGGCCCTCGATCCCATCGATGCCGCGCTGCTGTCAGGTGCCGGGCCGGGAATCCGCTCGGTCTTCTGGCGCCACCACGACCCGGTGCTTGCCGAGCAGGAGTCGGCCACCGCCCGGGAGCCCACCTGGGATTAGCAGCACGTCGTTTCTCGTGTTGTTCAGAGACTCCCCATCCGCGTTCCCATCAGGTCAACCATGCCATCAAGCGCAACTCTCAAGACTGCCGCCTCTCTCCCGCAGGAGGTGGCGAGACGACGTACCTTCGCCATTATCTCTCACCCGGATGCCGGCAAGACGACGCTGACCGAAAAGCTGCTGATGTACGGCGGTGCCATCCGTTCGGCGGGTACCGTCAAAGGCAAGAAGAGCCAGCAGTTCGCGACCTCGGACTGGATGGAGGTCGAGAAGCAGCGTGGCATTTCAGTGGCCAGCTCTGTCATGCAGTTCGAGCATGACGGCTGCGTGATCAACCTGCTCGACACGCCCGACCACCAGGACTTCTCGGAGGACACCTACCGGGTGCTCACCGCGGTGGGCGCGGCGCTGATGGTCATCGATGCCGCCAAGGGTGTCGAGGCGCAGACCATCAAACTGCTGGAGGTGTGCCGGCTACGCAGGACGCCGGTGATTACCTTCATCAACAAGATGGACCGCGAGGTTCGTGACCCCCTGGAACTGATCGACGAGATCGAGGATATCCTGGGCATGCCCTGCTCGCCGATCACCGGGCCCATCGGTATGGGCAAGCAGTTCGCCGGCGTCTTCGACCTGGGAAGCGAGCGAATGCCAAGTTCACCCCGGGGGAGAGTCGTCCCGAGACCGACCTCGAGGTGCTGGAACTCGAGGGAATCCCCCATTTCTCGCCCGAGATCGACTTCAACAGCACCCGTGAGGTGGGCGCGACCTGATCCCCTTACCCCGAATACCGACCCGAACGGACCACGATGAACCAGAAAGCCGATACCCCCGAACGAGCGGCCGAACGGCGGCAGCTCGATCATACCCTGGAGCGCATCCAGGCCAACCTGGAGGCGCTCGAGGTGCGCCTGGCGGCCTATGCCGAGGATATCCAGGCCCAGAAGGAGTACCTCTGGACGAGCCGCGACGAGATGGACCATATCGAAAAGATCTCGGCACGCGAGTCCATCGAGCAGGCGGTGATGACCGGCGACAACGCCCTGGCCCGGCGCCGCAAGCTCGAGAAGCTCCGGCATTCCCCCTACTTCGGGCGCTTCGACTTCGCCCGGGGAGGAAAGGCCGAGCCGGTCTACATCGGTATCCACCACTTCCACGATGACCTGGAGCGGGTGAGTCGCGTCCATGACTGGCGCGCGCCCATCGCCTCGCTGTTCTACGACTATGAGACCGGCCCCGCCACCTACGAAAGCCCCGAGGGCCCGGTGGCCGGCGAGATATCCCTGAAGCGGCAGTTCCGTATCAAGGGCGGCGAGATCGAGCTGATGATCGACAGCGCGGTGCACGTGGTCGATGAGGTGCTCCAAGAGGAACTGAGCCGTGCCTCCGACGAGGGCATGAAGAATATCGTTGCCACCATCCAGCGCGACCAGAATGCCATCATCCGCAATGACGAGGCCCAGGCGCTGGTCATCCAGGGGGTGGCGGGCTCCGGCAAGACCTCCATCGCCCTACATCGCATCGCCTACCTGCTCTATCGCTTCAAGGACAGCCTGAGCTCCGAGGACATCCTGATCATCTCGCCCAACCGGGTATTCTCCGACTACATCGCCAACGTGCTGCCGGAGCTCGGTGAGGAGACGGTCAATCAGGTCGGCATGGAGGAGCTGGCCGATGAGCTGCTCGACGGCCAGTACCGCTTCGAGAGCTTTTTCGAGCAGACCACGGCGCTGCTCGAGAAGGACGACGAGGCCATGAAGGCGCGGCTGCGCTACAAGGCCTCGCCGGAATTCCTGACCGAGCTCGACCGCTATGCGGGTCACGTGGAGGCCAACCGCTTCGCCGCCGAGGACCTGTGGATCGCCCGGCGGCTGGTGCCCGCCTGGCTGCTCGAGGAGGTATTCCGCAAGCATCGTCATCTGCCCACCAATGAACGCCTGAAACAGGTGAGCTGGGAGATCGAGCGCAAGATCGGCAACCAGTACAACTACGATCTGGAACCCGAGGAGCGCAAGCAGCTCAAGGCGGCCGTGAAGACGATGCTCAGGCAGGCGACTCTGCGCGAGACCTACAAGGGCTTCTATGACTGGCTGGGATGGCCGGAGCTGTTCAGTACCGCCTCCCGGGGGCGGCTGGAGTATGCCGACGTCTTCCCGCTGATCTACCTGAAGATGCGCCTGGAGGGCGTGCGCTCGCGCTGGCGTGAGGTCAAGCACCTGCTGATCGACGAGATGCAGGACTACACCCCGGTGCAGTACGCGGTGATCGGCCGACTTTTCTCGTGCAAGAAGACCATCCTCGGCGATGCCTTCCAGTCGGTGAATCCCTACAGCGCCTCGAAGGCCGAGGAGATCCGCCGGGTACTGCGCCAGTCTTCCTGCGTGACCCTCAACAAGAGCTATCGCTCGAGCCTCGAGATCACCCGCTTTGCCCAGCGCATCTCGCCCAATCCCGAGCTGGAGGCGATCGAGCGCCATGGCGAGGAGCCGGCAGTGATCAAGGCCCACACCCGCAAGGCGGAGCTCGCCACCATCGGCGGGCTGACACGCGACTTCGCCGCCTCCGAGCACAATACCCTGGGGATCATCTGCAAGACCCAGAAGCAGGCCAGGAAGGTCTTCGAGGCGCTGGAGAGCGGCGAGCACGGCGACTTCGAACGGCTGCAGCTGCTCGGCGAGACGAGCAGCGCCTTTGGCCAGGGCATCGTGGTCTGCACCGCCCACATGGCCAAGGGCCTGGAGTTCGACCGGGTCATCGTGCCCGAGGTCACGGCGAAGAACTACGCCA
The DNA here is from genome assembly GCF_029889825.1 of Halomonas sp. 11-S5. Classification (NCBI taxonomy): domain Bacteria; kingdom Pseudomonadati; phylum Pseudomonadota; class Gammaproteobacteria; order Oceanospirillales; family Halomonadaceae; genus Halomonas; species Halomonas sp. 11-S5. The sequence continues at coordinate 335 of NZ_JARANW010000045.1, read as the reverse complement.
CCGACATGGAGCGCAACCTGCTCTACGTGGCCTGCACCCGCGCCATGCACCGCCTTGCCCTGACCCATGCCGGCCCCCTGACGCCCTTCCTGGACGCCGCCTGACGCTCGGAAAGGCTCGCCTTGTCATCGTGTGTTACGTTGATCCACGTCCTATGCAAGTCATGCGTGATCGGGTAGAAACGGTGAGACAGACAACGACATACGCCAGCCAGGAAACAGATTGATGACCGAACAGGTGATGGCCGCCATCGACGGCTCGAAGTTCTCGGAAGGAGTGTGTGACTACGCCGCCTGGGCCAGCCTGGCATTGGGTGCCCCGCTGACCTTCCTGCA
>NZ_JARANW010000044.1:0-7062 GCF_029889825.1 Halomonas sp. 11-S5 | reverse complement strand
CCGGCGCCGTGCCCTGGCCCTCCTGGAAAATTCTCCGAGAGAACCTTCGTGAGGAAGTCAGGGAGCAAGCGTTATGCGCCGAATAGCACAGAATTCGTGGGGATCCTTCAGAGGTGGAGCGGATTTATAAACTGATTGACGCGGCTACATCGGCGATGAATCTCCTTCAAGAACGCCGCTCCGCCCTGATCTCCGCCGCCGTGACCGGCAAGATCGACGTACGCGGTTGGCAGTCGCCGAGGGGCTCATCGGTCACCGCTGATACCACGCAAACGGAGATAGTATGACGCAAGGACGCAGTATCCGGCTCTTCCTGGTGGACGGCACGCCCAACGGCCTGCTTTCCGCCGAGATCATGAACTGGACCGGCCACGTTCTCACCGGACCGCGCAGCAAGCTGGTCCAGCCCCCTGACAAGGGGGCGTTCAGCTCTCCAGTTTCATTTTTATGTTGTGTTCTGGTTAAGAGGATGCCTTTCGATATTGTTTTTCCGAAAAAACAGAATATTGGAAAATGGGGTGAATTATGGCTTTCTGGGATTCTTTATACAAAGAAATTTGGCTGTCAGGAGTGTTTAACCAGACCAAAGAGCAAAATGAGCTCATTGAAGGTGTTCTTTTTGATATTTGGATGAGAGGTCATCTTGAACGCAGTCCGATACAGTCATCTGCGTTGCCGTTGCTTAGTATGATTATTGGTTTTTTTCTTTCAATCATATCGCTGCCTTTTACATTTGCTAAGATGATTCCAGAGATTTTTTTCTCTGCAGTGGCTGCGGGTATTTTATATTTAGCATGGCCTACGCTAAGTGCTGCTATCTCTGCTTTTCTTCTTTGCTTAATATTTTTATGCAGAGAATCTTTTTTGAGTTTTTTGAGAAATTTTATTTTTGACATTGCTGATATTCTTCTTCTTGGAAGACTGACAGCTAGGAAGCTGACAGTTATTCAGGCTTGCGGGCCTATGAAACGCTTTCGTGGGGACAAGTTTTTAGAACATCTTTTTGTATCAAGGATACTTGCATCAGGTCCTTTGTGTAGAGAGGCTGATTCATTCCAACACTGTGCCAAGCTGTTACAGAATGATTGGCCGCAACTAAATGGCCTGATTGAGGGATATTGGAATAGTGGAAGATTTGATAGTTTCTATTGGGGCGAAAAGCTAAAGCATCTTCAGTTAAGTTAATTTTTTGCATGATTTTTACATCACTTGCCTCACGATAAATTGATCGCATTGGCGAGTAAGTGCCTTTGGTAAGCGCTTGGTGGAAGATGCCCCGGTGCTGATCGAGCCAGCTTTTCTATCTATGCTTGGCCTGTAAATAGAAAAATTAGGGGGTGAAGTCATGAGAAAGTTTTTTATGAGCATGTTGATACTGCTGATCACTTTTCTTGCGGCTGCAATTTGGGGTTTATTGGGTTCTGTGGCTGGGCTTCCGGGGGATATTGTTGGAATAACCGCAGTTTTTATTGCTTTCATTATTTTTGTTGGTCTTGCAAAGAAATTGCTATAAATCCAGGGATCAAGGGGTGGGGCTGAAGGTATATCCTTGAAAACAAAAGGCCCCGACGCATTCGCCGAGGCCCCTTGCCGATCGGGCATTCCCAATCCATTTGCATATGATAGACACGTAGTCCGCTGCTGGCAACCCGAGAGAATGTATTGGTGGCTGTCCCCAGCGCTTCATATCACGGAGACTCCATCACCATGTGCGGCCGCTTCGCACGCTACAGCGACTTCCCCAGTCTGGCAGCCTCCCTCAGGCTACCGCTGGCCGAGGGTGAGCTGACGCCCCGCTACAACGTGGCGCCGGGCACCTGGATCAGCGCGGTGCGCCGGCATGAAGACGGTGGCCAGCTGAGCCTCGAACCGCTCTGGTGGGGCTACCGGCCCCACTGGGCCGACGACAAGGCTCCACAGCCCATCAATGCCACTGTCGAGAAGGTCGCTACCTCTCCTTATTTCCGCGGGGCCTTTTCCCATCACCGCTGCCTGGTGCCGGCAGACGGCTGGTACGAATGGCAGACCGTGGAAGGCCGCAAGCAGCCCCAGTACCTGACCCGCCGCGACGGCGAGCCGCTGTGGTTTGCCGGCATCTGGATGGAGCGCCCGGATGGCAAGCCCGGATGCGCCATCCTCACCGAGCCCGCCCGAGGCGTCGCTAAGGCAATTCACCCGCGGATGCCGCTGATCCTTGATCAGCAGAGCCTTGAGCCCTGGCTCGATCCCGAGCTGACGGAGCGCGAAACGATCCGCCACCTTGTCCACCACCTACCGCACGATCAACTGACTCACTGGCCGGTGAGCACCCGGGTCAACCGGCCCGTGGAAGATGATGCGGTGCTAATCGAGGCGGTATATTGAAGCAATGGGAAGCCTGATCGATTGGGCCTGGCCTCTTTTCGGCAACCTAGCCTGTGTAAAGTTGATGGCGGCTCCTTTACAGATGGCCCGTATATGTAAAATTGAAGCGCTCAAGTCCGTACCCGGTAACAACACCCCTCACGCCTCTCATGGAAGTGCACCACGGGGGTTACTTTTTGTGTGCTCAGCGCCGACGGCGTAGGCTAAGGGAAATAAAGCCTGATTCGCAGGGGATGACATGGCGGACAGCAGGGAAGCGCCGTTCCAGCAGGACGTCATCGACGCCATGCTGGCCGGCGGCTGGAAGACCGGGCCGGCCAGCGGCTATGACCGCGCCAAGGCGCTGTATACCGAGGATCTGCTCGCCTACGTGCAGGAGGCCCAGCCCGAGCGCTGGGCGAAGTTCTGCAAGGCCAATCCCCAGGCACCCGAGACGGTGTTCGTGCAGAAGGTGGTCCGCGAGTTGGACAAAGCGGGCACCCTCGAGGTGCTGCGCCACGGCCTCAAGGTGCCGGGGGTAAAGTTCGACCTTTGCAGCTTCCCGCCCGATCACGGCATGAACCCCGATGCCCTGGCCCGCTCTCGCGCCAACCGCCTGCGGGTGGTCCCGGAAGTTGCCTACTCGCCACACGCCCGCGAGAAGGGCACAGGCCAGCAGAGCTACAACCCGCGCCTCGACCTGGTGCTGTTCGTCAACGGCCTGCCCACCGCGACGCTCGAGCTCAAGAGCGAGTTCAAGCAGTCGGTGGAGAACGCCAAGCGCCAGTATCGCCGCGACCGGCCGATCAAGGATCCGCTTACCCGCAAGCCTGAGCCACTGCTGACCTTCAAGCGCGGCGCCCTGGTCCACTTCGCGGTCAGCCAGGACCAGGTGGCCATGACCACCAAGCTCGCCGGCGACGCGACCTTCTTCCTGCCTTTCAACAGAGGCACTCTGGACGGGGAAGCCGGCAACCCGCCCGCAGCGGACGAGGCCAGCTACGCCACCGCCTACCTGTGGGAGCAGGTCTTCGCCCCGGCGGCCTGGCTGAAGATCCTGGGTCGCTTCCTGCACCTGGAGAAGAAGCCATTCGAGGACTTCCATGGCCGGCGCCAGACCAAGGAGACCTTGATCTTCCCCCGCTATCACCAGTGGGAGGTGGTCAACCGGCTGATCGAGGCCACGCGCGAGGAGGGGCCGGGAAGCCGCTACCTGGTGCAGCACAGCGCCGGCTCGGGCAAGTCGAATTCGATCGCCTGGGCGGCCCACCAGCTGGCCAATCTCTACGACGACGCCGGCCAGAAGCGCTTCAACTCGGTGATCGTGGTCACCGATCGCACCGTGCTCGACAGCCAGCTGCAGGACACCATCTATCAGTTCGAGCATGCCCATGGCGTGGTGAAGCCCATCACCCGTGATGTCGGCAACCAGAGCAAGTCGGAGCAGCTCGCCGAGGCGCTAGCCACCAACACCCGGATCATCATCGTCACCATCCAGACCTTCCCGGCGCTGTTCGACGCCCTGGACAAGCGCCCTCAACTCGCCGAGGGCAACTACGCGGTGATCGCCGACGAGGCCCACTCCTCGCAGACGGGCAGCTCGGCCAGCAAGCTCAAGGCCCTGCTGGCAGCCGCGGGAGAGGCTCAGGAGGGCGCCGAGAGTGAGGGCAGCGGCGAGCTGGAAATAAGCGCCGAGACCCTGATGGACGCCGCCGTGGCCGCCAGGCGGCCCAGCGAGCGGATCAGCTACTACGCCTTCACCGCCACGCCCAAGGCCAAGACCCTGGAGCTGTTCGGCCGGCCGGCGAACCGGCGCCCGCTGGATCCCTCGCTACCAGCCAGTGCCGACAACCTGCCCGAGCCGTTCCATCTCTACTCCATGCGCCAGGCCATCGAGGAGGGCTTCATCCTCGACGTGCTGCAGAACTACGTCACCTACGGCACTGCCTGGAAGTTGGCCCATCCCGAGGGGGATGACGAGGAGGTCGAGTCGAAGAAGGCTTCCCGGACCCTGGCGCGCTGGGTGCGGCTGCACCCCTACAACATCAACCAGAAGGTCGAGGTGATCGTCGAGCACTTCCGCGCCAACGTGCGCCACCTGCTCGACGGCCAGGCCAAGGCCATGGTGGTGACCGCCAGTCGTCAGGAAGCCGTGCGCTACCAGCTGGCCATGAAGGCCTACATCGCCCAGCAGGGCTATGACGACGTCCACCCGTTGGTGGCCTTCTCCGGCACGGTACCCGCCGACGAGGAGATCCCCGAGGAAGTCGCCGAAACCAGCACGATCCTCAACCCCGGTCTCAAAGGGCGGGACCTGGCCGACGCCTTCGACACCGGCGACTTCAACGTGATGATCGCCGCCAACAAGTTCCAGACCGGCTTCGACCAGCCCAAGCTGTGTGCCATGTACGTGGACAAGAAGCTGCAGGGTGTGGACTGCGTGCAGACCCTCTCGCGGCTGAACCGCACCTTCCCCGGCAAACAGACCTTCATCCTCGACTTCTTCAACGATTCCCACGCGATTCTCGAGGCCTTCGCGCCCTACTACCGCAAGGCCGAGCTGGCCGACGTCTCCGACCCCCAGGTGGTCTTCGACCTGCAGCGCAGCCTGGATGCCAGCGGGATCTACTACCGCGAGGAGGTCGAGGGGTTTGCCAAGGCCTTCTTCGACCCCAAGGCGCCATCCTCCAGCCTCAGCTACTACTGTCGTCCCGCCCAGGACCGCTTCCGGCACCGTTATCAAGCGATTCTCGAGCAGCTGCAGGTCTGGAAGGAGGAGCGACGCCGCGCCGACCAGCAGGGCGACGACAAGGGCCTGAAGCGCGCCGAGCAGGAACTGGAGGATGCCGGCAAGACTCGCGACGAGCTCGACCTGTTCCGCAAGAACCTGCAGAGCTTCGTGCGTGCCTACGAGTTCCTGTCGCAGATCGTCACCTTCGATGATGTGGAGCTTGAGCAGCTCTGCGTGTTCGCGCGCCATCTCCATCCGCTGCTGCGCATGGATCGCCTGCAGGAAGAGGACCCCATCGATGTTAGCGAACTGGAGCTGACGCACTACCGACTTACCAAACGTGCCGAGCAGCGCCTGCAGCTCGAGCAGGAGACCGGCGATTATGGCCTCAAGCCGATCACCGAGGTCGGCTCAGGGGCGCCCCATGACCCCGAGAAGCAGCGCCTGGCCGAGATCATCGACAAGCTCAATGATCTCTACGGCGCCGAGGTCAGCGATGAGGACAAGCTGCACTTCGCCAACGGCATCGCTGACCGTATCGAGCGGGACGAGTCGGTGATGGCTCAGGTCCGCAACCATAGTGAAGGCCAGGTGATGCACGGCCTCTTTCCCAAGCGGGTCACCGACGCCGTGCTCGACGCCATGAGCGACCACGAGAAGCTCAGCATGCCACTGCTGGAAGACCAGGAGACTGGTAGGCAGTTTGCGCTTTTAGTCTATAAAATATTAGCACTAAGAGATTCCTGAATCCGTGATCCCGAAGCCCAAGTCTTCCCTATCTCGCCTCCCGAGCAATTTTTGATCACCGGCATCCCCTTTCTCGGTCCTGGTGATGACTGACCAGGGCGATATCGGCCTCCTTGCCCCCTGTTGACGGCCTGTTTCTCCACCCTTTCACCGCCATTTGCGACAGCCAGGCACGCCTTGCCCGCCAGCCAGTGCGGCAGCGTCGGTTTGCTGATGATCCGACAGGATCGTCCGGTCAGCATGGCGCGGCCTTGGGATAGCGAAACCGGCGACGCAACGTCTTCAGTACCGTCATGCGCCCGATGTCCTGGCCGAAATCGAGAATGATCTGCCGCGCCTTGTGGATCACCAGGGCGGCACGATGCACCAGCTCTTGCAGGACCGTGCGCAGCCGCCGGCGTTTCGCCGGATGACGCACCGGACTGAGCTCGCCGGTCATGCCGAGCTGCCCCATCAGCCGCAGGATGTTGTAGGCCAGCTGTGCCAGATGCAGGATCAGGTCGTTGGTGGCGAACTTGCCCGAGGGCAGGCGCTCCAGGTCGAGGTCGGTCTTGATCTCGCTGTGGAACTGTTCGTGAGTGGCATGCGCCTGGTAGCGCTGGATCACCGCCTGCGGTGCCTCGTCCAGGCGGGTCCACCAGCCTTCCAGTTCATATTCCGGTTCGATCAGCAGCTGGCCATCGTGATCGGCGGTGCGCTCGACCAGGCGCATCACCCGCTTGACGACGTATTCGACCTGGTGGTCGTCACGGATCGAGACGGTTTGCGTCCACAGCGCCTGGCGCTTGCCGGGACGCAGCGCCTCCCAATAGTCCGCCGCCACAGCCAGCCAGGTGTCCTGATCGTCCTTGGCCGAGCGGCGCGGGTTCCACTTGACGAGATAGTCCAGCACGCGCCCGTCCTCGGCGCAGGCCTGACGCTGCTGTTCGAGCAGCGCCAGATGCGCCTGGCTGTCGAAGCCGCTGTCTTCGCGCACTAGCAGCGGCGCCTGGGTCATTTGGTAGGCGCGCGGCAGCACCTGCTCCAGGAAGGCATTGCTCTCCTTCATGGTGTGCTGCTTGCCGGGACGCAGTTCCAGCCCCAGACACCACCCCTCGTTGCCCAGATAAGCGGCAATCGGGGTGTAGCCGCTGAAGGATCCCCACGAATTCTGTGCTATTCGGCGCATAACGCTTGCTCCCTGACTTCCTCACGAAGGTTCTCTCGGAGAATTTTCCAGGAGGGCCAGGGCACGGCGCCGG
>NZ_JARANW010000043.1:0-8894 GCF_029889825.1 Halomonas sp. 11-S5 | reverse complement strand
CGAACTCAGCAGTGAAACCGCTCAGCGCCGATGGTAGTGTGGGGCCTCCCCATGCGAGAGTAGGTCATCGTCAGGCACTTATTCTGAAACCCCGGCCATTGGTCGGGGTTTCGTCGTTCCGGGGGCCTCCCCATGGCGAGTAGCGGAGCGCCGCCCGGGCCTTCGTCAGGCACTTATTCTGAAACCCCAGCTTCGAACGAAGCTGGGGTTTTTTCGTTGGCGTTACTCACGCCGTTACATGATGTTGCAGCCCGGAGTGGAAAGGCCGTCTGCCAGCGGCTAGGGTTTTCCTGCACGAACCAATGGATCTGGACGTCTCAGGAGGAGATGAGCATGAAGAACGCCATGATGCGCAAGCTGGGCCTGGCCCTGTTGATCGCCATGCTCGGTGCCGGCCTGGCTGCCTGCGAGGAGGAGCAGGGGCCGGCCGAGAAGGCGGGCGAGAACATCGACGAGTCCATGGAAGAGATGGGCGAAGGCATGGAGGAGATGGGCGAGGAGATGGAGCAGGCGGCCGAGGATGCCCAGAACTGATTGCCCACTGCCGGTGGCAGAAGCCGGGGCAGAAAACAGAAAAGGCCGGGCAACTTGCCCGGCCTTTCTCGTCTCGGCCGGCCACTCCTCGGGGCGTCAGGCGCCGGGATTCTGCTCGATCCCCTGCAGGTACCAGGGGGCGCCGTCGCGCAGCTCGCGGGTCAGGTGCCATGTCTCGTTGAACTCGTTCTCCTCCCCGTTCTCGGCGATGATGCCGTGGAAGATCACCGTGGCCTCGGCCTCCTGGCCCACCTCCCGGATGTCGCCGAGTTCGGCGAACAGCCGCACGATCTCGGTGCGATTGTTGGCCGGCTGCCGGTCGCGCTCCTCACGCAGCAGGTTGTAGAGCTCCGGGGTCACGTACTCCTGGATGCCGGCGAAGTCGTTGTTGTCCCAGGCGCGCTGAAGGGTCATGAAATGCTCCTTGGCGCCGCCGAGGAAGCGCTCCCGGTCGAACCACTCGGGCTCCGCGGCGAAGGCGGTACCGCCTCTCAGCGGTGCCTGTTCGGCCTGGAAGCGCTGGGGCCCTGTGGCGGCATCCGGCTGGCCCGGGCCATCGGTCATGGCCGGCCGGCGGCGGGCGAACAGCTTGAAGAGCAGGAAGGCCGCGCCGGCGACCAGCAGGAGGTCCATCAGGCGCAGCTCGTCGAAGGCCCCACCGAAGAAGAGCGCGGCGAGCAGGCCGCCGGCGAGCAGGCCGCCGAGCATGCCGCCCATCCGTGAGCCGGGGCGCGCCTGGGTGGCGCGGTTGCCGGCGGCCTGGTTCTGGTTAGCCGCGGGCTGCTGCTGCACGGTACGGGACTGGCTGCCGAAGCTCTTGCCGCCACCCAGGCGGCGCGCATCGGCGTGATCCACGGCCAGGCCGAAGCCCAGCACGCCGACCACGAGCATGATGAGTAGGTGACGCATCAGAGAGGTCTCCATCGGGGAAGGGGATGAGAAAGAGTCGGAAGTGACCATTCTAGCGGCTATGCTGGTCAGCCACGACAACTAACGAATAACGAGAGGGGCCGCCGATGCGCCTGATGCGAGAGAAGAGCCTGCTGCTGATCGTGGATCTGCAGGCCGGTCTGCTGCCGGTCATCGAACATGGCGATCAGGCGGTGACCGAGGCCGCCTGGCTGGGCGGCATGGCCGGCGAGCTCGAGGTGCCGGTGTGGGTCACCGAACAGTATCCCGAGGGGCTGGGGGGCAGCGAAGAGCGGCTGCTCGAGGCGTTGCCGGCGCACCGCCTGTGGCACAAGGTCCACTTCGATGCCCATGCCGAGCCGGCCTTCGCCGAGGCCATGGCCGCCGGTGACCGTCGCCAGGTGGTGCTGTGCGGCACCGAGGCGCATATCTGCGTGATGCAGACCGGCCTCGGCCTGCTCGAGGCGGGCTACGAGGTCTACTGGCTGGTGGAGGCCTGCGCCAGCCGTCGGGCCGGCGAGGCGCGGCTGGCCAAGGAGCGTATGGTCCAGGCCGGTGCGGTGCCGGTGAGTGCCGACATGGTCGCCTACGAGTGGCTGCACCGCTGCGACGACGTGCGCTTCAAGCAGGCCCATCGTCACTTCCTCAGGGAGCGCTCGGCACGCCCCCTGGTGTTTACCGCGTAGTCCTTCAGGCGGCATCCTCGGTGCGGGTGAAGACCAGGGTGTCGCCCTCCGAGAGAGAGGCGTTGTAAGCATAGCCCGCCACGTCGAAGTCCTTGAGGTCCTCGGGGTCGTCCAGGCGCTCGCGGATCATCCAGGCGGCCATCAGGCCGCGGGCCTTCTTGGCGTAGAAGCTGATGATCTTCAGCTTGCCGTTCTTTTCGTCCTTGAACACCGGGGTGATCACTCGCGAGGTGAGCGCCCTGGTGTCGATCGCCTTGACGTACTCGTTGGAGGCCAGGTTGACCAGCACCCGCGTGCCGCTTTTCTCCACGGCGCGGTCGAGCTTCTTGGTGAGGGTCTCCTTCCAGAAGGCGTACAGGTCGCGGCCGCCAGGGTTCTCGAGCTTGGTGCCCATCTCCAGACGATATGGCTGGATCAGGTCGAGCGGACGCAGCAGACCGTAGAGGCCGGAGAGGATACGCAGGTGCGCCTGGGCGAAGGCGTTGTCGTCGTCGCTGAAGGTGTCCGCCTCGAGCCCCACGTAGACGTCGCCCTGGAAGGCCTGGGCGGCGGGCTTGGCGTTCTCGGGCGTGAAGGGGGTGTGCCACTCGGCGAAGCGTGCGGCATTGAGCCCGGCCAGCTTGTCGCTGATGCCCATCAGCTCGCTGAGCCGCTGGGGCGAGTAGCCGCGCAGGATCTCGATCAGCTCACGGCTGCGGTCGAGATGGTCCGGCTGGGTATGCAGGGTCGTGGTGGCCGGGGTCTCGAAGTCCAGCGTCTTGGCGGGCGAGATCACGCTCAGCATGGAGGCGCTCCTGTGCCTGAAGGGGATGGCCTGATGGCAGTGCAGGCCAGTATACCAAGCGGCCCGCGGCCGGTGGGCTATCGGGGTGATAGCCCGTCGCTCCGGTGCTCTTGGGTCAGGGCTCCTGGGTCAGGGCGCGGGGTTGGGGATGCGCTGGTGAACGGCCTCGATGGCTTCCAGCACCTCGGCGTCGAGTCGCAGGGACTCGCTGGCCAGGTTGCTCTCGAGCTGCTCCATGGTGGTGGCACCGATGATGTTGCTGGTCAGGAAGGGTCTCGAGTTGACATAGGCCAGGGCCATCCGGGCCGGGTCCAGGTCATGGTCGCGGGCGATCCGCACGTAGGCGGCAGTCGCCTCCTCGGCCAGCGGGTTGGTGTAGCGCTGGAAGCGCTCGAACAGGGTCAGCCGGGCGCCGGCGGGGCGGGCGCCATCCAGGTACTTGCCGGAGAGCATGCCGAAGGCCAGCGGCGAGTAGGCCAGCAGCCCCACCCGCTCGCGGTGGGCGATCTCGGCCAGCCCCACCTCGAAGCTGCGATTGAGCAGGCTGTAGGGATTCTGGATGCTGGCGACCCGGGGTAGGCCCAGGGTGTCGGCCAGGTGCAGGGCGCGCATCACGCCCCAGGGGGTATCGTTGGAGAGCCCGATGGCGCGCACCTTACCGGCATCCACCAGCTCCTTGAGCGCCGATAGCGTCTCCTCCAGCGGCGTGGCGTCTTCTTCATCGTCATGTTCGTAGCCGAGCCTGCCGAAGAAGTTGGCCTTCCGGTCGGGCCAGTGCAGCTGGTAGAGGTCCACGTAGTCGGTCTGCAGCCGGGCGAGGCTCGCGTCGATCGCCTGGTGGAGGTGCTCGCGGGTCAGCCGCGGGCCGCCACGGACATGCTCGAGGCCGGGGCCGGCGGCCTTGGTGGCAAGGATCACGTCATCGCGGCTGCCGCGACGCTTCAGCCAGCTGCCGATATAGGCCTCGGTGCGTCCCTGGGTCTCGGCCATGGGGGGCACCGGATACATCTCGGCGGTGTCGATGAAGTCGATGCCGAAGGCCACGGCACGGTCGAGCTGCTCGTGGGCTTCGGCCTCGCTGTTCTGCTCGCCGAAGGTCATGGTGCCGAGGCACAGGCGGCTGACCTCGATGCCGGTATCGCCTAGCGGTCGCGTCTGCATCGGTTACTCCTGGCAGGACTGCTGAAGGGGTTGACCCGGCATGGTAGCGGGGCCCGGGCGAGGCGGCAAATCCCGGGGTTGAGTCACTGCCGGGGCGCGCGTATGCTTGCCTCCCCGTTGCCCCGGCGGAGTCCGCAGGGCCACCTTTTTTGCAGGGAGCGATACCGGCCACAGGATGTGGCCGGTATCGCTTTCGCACCACTGGACGCAGGGCTGTTGCCATGTCAGAGGCATCCTCACTGTTCACCCGGCTCGAGTACCGGCTCGCACAGCAACTGTTCCATACCCGCTGGCTGCCCCGCTCGCCGCGTACCCAGCGCCTGACCATGCACCTCTTCCAGCGCTGCGCCAATGCCGGGCATCCGGCGGCGCTGTCGCAGTATGGTCATATGCTTTTCCACCGCGGCGTCAGTCCCCAGGACAAGGCCCGCGGGGCGCGCTACGTGCTCGAGGCGGCCCATGCCGGGGATGCCAAGGCCCAGTACCAGGCCGGCCAGATCCGCGAACATGGCTGTGCCCAGTATCCGCGTCGCGACGAATATGCCGTGACCTGGTATGCGCGTGCCGGCGAGGCGGGCCATCCCCTGGCGGCGACCCGCCTGGTCCGCGCCTACCGCAACGGCGAGCTGGGGCTGCCGGTGGATGACGAGAAGGCCGGGCACTGGCAGATCTTGGCCGACCGCCTGGCCGGGCTTGCCGGCTCGCTGGACGCTGGTTCTCTGGACAGGGCCGAAGGCGAGACGCGACACTAGCCTCTTCGCCGCCGTTGCCATCGGCCATCTCGACCAAGGATTCTCCCGCCCGTGACGCTACCCACACTGCTGGATATCGAGGCGTCCGGCTTCGGGCGCGGCAGCTACCCCATCGAGGTCGGCCTGGCCCGCGTCGATGGCAGCACCTGTGCCTTCCTCATCCAGCCGCTGGACGAGTGGACCCACTGGGACCCCAAGGCCGAGCTGTTGCATGGCATCAGCCGCGGACGGCTGCAGCGCGAAGGCTACCCGGTGCGCCAGGTGGCCCGCTGGCTCAATGACGAGCTGGGGGAGATCGGCATCGCCTACAGCGACAGCTGGGGCTACGACAACACCTGGCTGTCGCTGCTCTTCCATCATGCCGGTATGCTGCCGGCCTTCCGCCTGGAGGCGCTGCGTATCCTGCTTAGCGAGGCGCAGCAGGCCCTGTGGAGCCGCACCAAGGAAGCCATCATCCGCGAGCTGGGCATCCATCGGCACCGGGCCGGTGAGGATGCCCGCCTGCTGCAGCTCACCTACCTGCGCACCCTCGAACTCGCCCCCGACGCCTGACGGTGGGCACGACACGCCGTGCGCGTCAGCCGGCCGTGGCCAGCCGGCTCTCCAGCGCATCCAGCAGCTCGGCGGGGTCAGTGGCATCGACCAGCTCGGCCCGGGTGCGGCCATTGAGGAAGCCGTGCTCCACGGTGTTGTCGAGGAAGGCCAGCAGCGGGGCATAGAAGCCGGCGGTGTCGAGCACGCCGATGGGCTTGTCGTGCAGACCCAAGTAGTGCCAGGTCCAGGCCTCGAAGAACTCCTCCAGGGTGCCGATACCGCCGGGCAGCACGATGAAGGCATCGGCATGGGCCACCATGCTCGCCTTGCGCGCGTGCATGTTGCGTACCCGCACCAGCTCGGTCAGGCCGTGGTGGGCCTGCTCGCGCTCGACCAGGTGGTCGGGCATCACGCCGATGACCTCGCCGCCGGCCGCCATCACGGCATCGGCCAGGGTGCCCATCAGGCCGACACGGGCGCCGCCGTAGACCAGGCCATGGCCGCGGCGGGCCAGCTCGGCGCCCAGCCGGCGCGTGGCCTCGAGGAATTGCGGGTCATGGCCCTCACGGGACCCCAGATAGACGCAGAATCTCGACATGCTCTTCTCCTTGGCAAGCGGTCATCCTAGCGGCCACGCCCGGGACTCGAAAGCCTGAGTCAGGGCAGGCAGTCGGCTACCCCGTAGGTCGCGTCGAGCCATTGGCCGATGACGTTCTCGCCGCAGAGGTGGTGGGCGTACTGGGTGTGCAGGCAGCGTACATGGTCGCGGTTGATGATGCCGCCGATGCCGCGCTCGGTGAGCACGCCCTCATAACCCAGCCGGATGACCTCGGCCTGCTGGGCCTCGCTCATGTAGGCCCAGCGGGCCGCCACGTAGGCGTCGTGGCTGCGGTGGTAGGCGGCCAGGAAGTCGGGGTCCTGCTGCAGGCGAGTCTCCAGCTGCTTGATCACCCCGGCGGCCTCGATGTGCGAGATCTCGATCTTGAGCCGCTCCGAGCACAGCCAGTAGAGCGTCGGGAAGGGCCTGCCGTCGACGATGGGCGCCATGCGCAGTACCAGCGGGGTGCCCTCGCCGTCGGTGGCGGCCAGGGCCTCGATGCCGCGGGGCGCGCGACCCAGCTGCTCGGCGATGATGGCCAGCTGTCGCGCGTCAGGGTCCAGGTCGGTGCGGATCACCATCGTCGTTGTCCCGTACGAACTTGTTCGAATGCCCCACGGCGAGGAAGAAGGCGCGGTTTAGCTGCTCGGGGGTGGGCACATAGCGCCACTCCCGCTCGCAGTACTCGCCGGCCCGCGCCATCAGCACGTCATGCAGCCGATTGAACGGCGCATGATAATCGTAAGGGTCGGCGCCGAACAAGCGAATGTGCGGATAGTCGGCAAAGCGCTCGATGAAGTAGCGCTCCAGGGCGGCCTCGACGGCGCGGTGCCGGGGCGTGTCGTCCGGGTCCAGCCAGAGGGTGTAGCGGATGGCCATGGGGGCTCCCGTCGGTGGGTGGCGGCTCCGAGTTGTGACACCGCCGGCCGGGGTTCGGCTCGGCTGCGTTCAGCGCCGCGCCAGGGCAGCGTGGCGGGCCCCGGTCAGGCGCGCCAGGTCGTGTGGCGCCAGGCAGATCTCCAGCCCGCGGCGACCGCCGCTGACGTGGAGGGTCGCGAGGCGCTCGGCGCCGGCATCGAGGAAGGCGGGCAGACGCTTTTTCTGGCCCAGCGGGCTGATGCCGCCGACCACGTAGCCGGTGGCGCGCTCGGCCTCGGCGGGGTCGGCCAGGCTCGCCTTGCGGCCCCCGGCCGCCCGGGCCAGGGCCTTGAGGTCGAGCTGGGCGGAGACCGGCACCATGGCCATCACCAGGCGGCCGTCGTCGAGCCGGGCGAGCAGGGTCTTGAAGACCGCCTCGGGCGACAGGCCCAGTGCCCGGGCGGCTTCCTCGCCATAGGCGGGGCTGCGCGGGTCATGGTCGTACTCGGCCAGGCTGAACGTGACACCTGCCTTCTCGAGGACCTTCACCGCCGGGGTCATGCGTCCGCCGGCTCCGCCTGGAGGTGGGCCTGAAGGACCTCGCGCAGCTCGCCCTCGATGGGGATGGCCTTCTTGGTCGTATGGTCGAAGTGCACCAACACGGTATGGCCAAGGTTGGTCAGAAGACCATCCTGTCGCGCTTCCTGGCTCACCGTGAAGGAGCTGTTGCCGAGCCGCGATAGGTAGGTACGGATCTCGATCTCGCGACCGTACTGCAGCTCGGCGCGGTAGTCGACCTCCATGCGCGCCATGATCAGGCGCCACTTGCGCGGGTCCAGGTCCGGCGTGAACAGCCGGAAGAGGTCGTTGCGGGCCAGCTCGAACCAGGCCGGCAGCCGGGTGTTGTTGACGTGGCCCAGGGCATCGGTGTCGTAGAAGGCGGGCTCGATGGTGCGGGTGAACATCGGGGGTGGTCCTCGTGATCCAGATCAGGCTGACAGCTTTGCCCCGAGCAAGCGCTAGGTCAAGTCCCTGAGCGTGGTCTTGCCGCCAGGCGCGCGGCCCGCCAGGCCAGCAGGCGGGTCCAGGCCAGCAGCCAGGCGGTGGCGACGGCGAAGCCGACCAGGGTGCCGAGCGAAAGCCCCAGGCTGTCGTAGGTCAGCGAGACACACAGGGCGTACCAGAGCAGCGCGCCAAGCCCGGCCGGATAGTGCTTGATCACCGTGGCCACCGGGGCCGCGCCGTGGGTCAGGTGCAGGATCACCAGGAAGGGGTACATGGTCACCGGGAAGGCGGCCATGACCCCCGCCCAGGCGGCCGGCATCACGTGGGCGAGGCCGGTGATCAGGAAGATGATCCCGGCGGCCAGGGCGGCGCGCAGGCCCAGCGCCGCCCAGCTGAAGCCGCCGCGGGCGCCGGTGGCGGTTTCCGGTACCCGACGGTAGAGCCGGATGAAGAGGATGATCGCCGCCAGGGTGGTCAGGGTGCCGGTCAGGCGGGTGAACTCCAGCTGGGTCAGCAGCAGGCTCACCGCCAGCCAGGCGGCTAGTCCGCCCGCGGTGCCGGCGAGCACCCCGCCCAAGCCGTCGCGGCGGGCGCAGAGCAGGTAGCCGCCGCCCAGCGCCAGGGTGGCGGTGAAGCCGGCCAGGGTGTGCACGGCACTCTGGGTGGCGAAGGCCGGGGAGATCTCCAGGCCGATGAAGAACAGCGCGATGGCGGTGCCCAAGGGGTAGCCGGCGAGCAGGCCGGCCACACGGGTGCTGACCCGCTCGGCGATCATCGAGAGGCCGAGCACCACGCCGATTGATACCAGCAGCTTGGCCAGCTGCCAGCTCAGGGGAACGTCCATCCTGTTTTCCTTACCCTTGAACTCGACCCAGTAGGCCCGGTAAGCGTCAGCGCACCGGGCGTGGAGAGGGCGCCATCATCAAGCCGGATGCGCCTTCGGCTTATCCGGCCTGGTATGAATTGACCCGTCAAGGGCTCGGTTGTCTCTATTTACATATGGTTGTCCTCAATGCCGACGGGTCAGGGAGCGAGGGGCTATCAGCGACGGTGGATCTCTCTGGTATTCGTGG
>NZ_JARANW010000042.1:7500-9149 GCF_029889825.1 Halomonas sp. 11-S5 | reverse complement strand
GCCGTAAGCCGTAAGCCGTAAGCCGTAAGCCGTAAGCCGTAAGCCGTAAGCCGTAAGCCGTAAGCCGTAAGCCGTAAGCCGTAAGCCGTAAGCCAACGCAATGTGGCACCACCAAGGCTTACGGCAAGGGTTTTTCTTACAGCTTAAAGCTTATAGCTTACAGCTCCCGGCGAAGCCGGGTCAGAGCTCGTCGAGATAGCGCTCGGCGTCCAGCGCGGCCATGCAGCCGGTGCCGGCGGAGGTCACGGCCTGGCGGTAGACATGATCCATGACGTCGCCGGCGGCGAACACGCCCGGCACGCTGGTCGCGGTGGCATTGCCGTCGAGACCGGACTGGACCCGGATATAGCCGCCGGCCATCTCGAGTTGGCCCTCGAAGATGCCGGTATTGGGGCTGTGGCCGATGGCGATGAACAGTCCCGGGGCGGCGATCTCCTGGGTCTCGCCGGTCTCGGTGGACTTGAGGCGCACGCCGGTCACGCCGCTGTTGTCGCCCAGCACCTCGTCCAGGGTCTGGTTCCATTCCAGCACCACGTTGCCGTTCTCGGCCTTCTCGAACAGCTTGTCCTGGAGGATCTTCTCGGCACGCAGGCTGTCCCGGCGGTGCACCAGGGTCACCTTGGAG
The DNA here is from genome assembly GCF_029889825.1 of Halomonas sp. 11-S5. Taxonomy (NCBI): domain Bacteria; kingdom Pseudomonadati; phylum Pseudomonadota; class Gammaproteobacteria; order Oceanospirillales; family Halomonadaceae; genus Halomonas; species Halomonas sp. 11-S5. The sequence continues at coordinate 8,524 of NZ_JARANW010000042.1, read as the reverse complement.
GCGATGTTGGAGAGGTAGAGCGCCTCCTCCACGGCGGTATTGCCGCCGCCCACCACGACCACCTCCTGGTTGCGGTAGAAGAAGCCGTCGCAGGTCGCGCAGGCCGAGACCCCCTGCCCCATGAACTGCTGCTCCGACTCGAGGCCCAGGTAGCGGGCACTGGCGCCGGTGGCGATGATCAGGGCGTCACAGGTGTAGGTGCCGTTGTCGCCCTTGAGCGTGAAGGGGCGATTGCGCAGCTCCACCTCGTGGACATGGTCGAAGAGCACCTCGGTGTCGAAGCGCTCGGCATGGCGCTTCATGCGCTCCATCAGCTCGGGACCCTGGACGCCGGACTCGTCCCCCGGCCAGTTATCCACGTCGGTGGTGGTGGTCAGTTGGCCGCCGGCCTGGATGCCGGTGATCAGCAGGGGCTTCAGGTTGGCCCGGGCCGCGTAGACGGCCGCGGTGTAGCCGGCGGGGCCGGAGCCCAGGATAATCAGGCGTTCGTGACGCGCGTCGCTCATGAGATGACCTCGTGAAGTCGGGAATGGCGCAGTGGACTGGGCAATGCCGACACGCGCCGGCATGGCGCAGCCCGCGGCGAGGGTCCAGGGCGGGTTGCCGTCAGGCGAGGCGGGGCGCGGGCCCGAATCTCGCGGGTCGTGCCATGCTAGAGCACATCGTCATCACGCCCCAGGTCGAGGGAGACCAGCTCGCCGCTGGCCGGCGACACCTCGATGCGCAGCTGGATCGGCGCACAGCACTGCGGGCAATCCTCCCAGGTGGCATGGCTGCCCTGGGAGAGGTCGACCAGCAGCTCGAACGGGGTATCGCAGTAGGGGCAATGCACGGCCCGCGACTCGAGTGCTTCCTCGTGCATCCAGACCTCCCGTGACCATAATGCCGTATTGCAGCAATATGAGGGGGCGGGGGCGGCATTTCAAGGGCATCGACCGTCACGCTCCCCGGGCGGCGCTTGAAAAGGCCAACTATCATGACCATGTCATCAGCAAGGTACCAGGATGGTGCCCTCACTCCCCGC
>NZ_JARANW010000042.1:0-5000 GCF_029889825.1 Halomonas sp. 11-S5 | reverse complement strand
CAACCTGATCGGCATGGGCGTGGTCCCGCTGCAGTTCCCGGAAGGCGAGAGCCGCAAGACCCTGGGCCTGACCGGCGACGAGACGGTCTCCATCGACGGCCTCAGTGAGCTCACCCCGGGGGGCAAGGTCAAGGTGACCATCGCCTCCGACAAGGGCGAGAAGACGCTCGAGGTGCTGTGCCGCATCGATACCGCCAACGAACTGGAGTACTACCGCCACGGCGGCATCCTCCACTACGTGCTGCGCAAGATGATCGGGTCAGCCTGACAGGACGGCCTGACCAGAGCACGCAAGAGTGCTTTGAAATGCTTCTACCGTAGGCCCGGTAAGCGCCAGCGCACCGGGCGGACTCCGCCGCATGCGCCTCCGGCTTATCTGGCTTACCTGAAGAAGCTTTGTAGAGGCTCTCCCAACGAAGCCCCCGCTGGTTACCCAGCAGGGGCTTCTTTATGAGTTTCGTGCCGCCATATCGCGCGGCTCACAGCTCGTGACTTAGAACGAGCGGCGGCGATAGCGCCGGTACGCCGGCGTCCAGCTGCCGCGCTCGATGGCCTCGCGCAGCTTGATGCCGTTGGTCTTCAGCGCCACGCCCTCGCCCTGGGCCTGGGCGGCCACGTCGAAGGCGATCGCCTTGGAGAGCTCACGGATCTTGGAGAGCGGCGGCAGCAGCGCCCCCTCCCCGTGCTTGACCAGCGGTGCCTCGCGGGCCAGCGCCCGGGACGAGGCCATCAGCATGGCATCGGTGACACGCTTGGCCCCGGCGGCCACCACGCCCAGACCGATCCCCGGGAAGATGTAGGCGTTGTTGCACTGGGCGATGGGGATGTGGCGGCCGCCGTATTCCACCGGCGGGAAGGGGCTGCCGGTGGCCACCAGGGCCTGGCCGTCGGTCCAGCGGATCACGTCCTCCGGCACCGCCTCGGCCCGGGAGGTGGGATTGGAGAGCGGCATGATCAGCGGCATCTCGCAGCCCGCGTGCATGGCACGTACCACCTCCTCGGTGAAGATGCCCGGCTTGCCGCAGACCCCGATCAGCACCGTGGGCTCGATGCGTCGCACCACCTCGAGCAGCGACTGGCCGTCCCAGCCGGCCACCCGCCCGGGGTCGTGGGCCAGGCGGCCCTGGAAGTCGCGCAGCCAGGCCTGCTCGGAGGTGACCAGCCCCTCGCGGTCGACCATATAGATGCGCGAGCGCGCCTCCCGCTCGGTCAGGCCCTCGGTCTGCATGGCCACCACCACCTGCTCGGCGATACCACAGCCGGCAGAACCCGCGCCGACGAACACCACCTTTTGCTGGCCGATGCCCTCGTCACGGGCCTGGCAGGCTGCCATCAGGGTGCCCACCACCACCGAGGCGGTCCCCTGGACGTCGTCGTTGAAGCAGCACAGCTCGTCGCGGTAGCGATCGAGTAGCGGCAGGGCATTGGCCTGGGCGAAGTCCTCGAACTGCAGCAGCACCCCCGGCCAGCGGCGCTTCACCGCGGCGATGAACTCCGCCATGAAGGCATCGTACTCCTCCTGGGAGACGCGCCGGTGGCGCCAGCCCATGTACATGGGGTCGTCGAGCAGCGCCTGGTTGTTGGTGCCCACGTCGAGCATGATCGGCTGGGTATAGGCCGGGCTGATGCCGCCGCACGCCGTGTAGAGCGCCAACTTGCCGATGGGGATGCCCATGCCGCCGATGCCCTGGTCACCGAGCCCCAGGATGCGCTCGCCGTCGGTGACCACGATCACCTTGACCTTGTCCTTGGTGGAGCTGCGCAGGATGTCATCCATGCGGTCGCGGTCCGGGTAGGCGATGAACAGCCCCCGGTGGTTGCGGTAGATGTTGGAAAACTCTTCGCACGCCTTGCCGACCGTGGGGGTGTAGATGATCGGCAGCATCTCCTCAAGGTGCTCCGAGACCAGCCGGTAGTAGAGGGTCTCGTTGTCGTCCTGAATGGCGCGCAGGTAGATGTGCTTGTCCAGGTCGCTCTGGCACTGCCGGTACTGGCGATAGGCCCGTTCCGCCTGCTCCTCGATGGTCTCCACATTCTGCGGCAGCAGGCCAATCAGGTTGAACTCCAGACGCTCTTCGCGGGTGAAGGCACTGCCCTTGTTGAGCAGCGGCATCTCGAGCAGCGGCGGGCCGGCATAGGGGATGTAGAGGGGACGCTTTTGGTCGATGGTCATCTCTCGCCTCGATACGGTGACTGGAACGGGCCGTTGGCGCTCTGTCGGCACCTTGCCGCCAACTCTAGCACGCCGCACACGAGGACGCCCCGGCCTGGGCCGGGGCGCGGATCACGCGGTAATCACGCGGCTCAGCAACCCTTCGCCGCGGGCCGCCGGCCCGCCTTGCCCTCGAAGAAGAAGGGACGCAGCTTCACCCCGAGCATGTTGCCGGCAAAAGCGGCCACCAGCCACACCCAGCCATGCAGGCTGCCGGAGGCGATCCCGCTGAAGTAGGCGCCGATGTTGCAGCCGAAGGCCAGGCGGGCCCCGTAGCCGAGCATCAGGCCGCCGATCACCGCCGCCAGCACGGAGCGAGCCGGGATACGGAAGTTGGGGGCGAACTTGCCCGCCAGCGACGCCGCCACCAGTGCCCCGACCAGGATGCCGATGTTCATCACGCTGGTGATGTCGCGCCAGAGGGTGGCCTCCAGGGCGGCCGCATTCCACGAGGACTGCCAGTAGCCCCACTGGCTAACGTCGCCGCCGAGGGCCTCGAAGCCCTTGGCGCCCCACAGCGCGAAAGCGGAGGTGATCCCCCAGGGACGACCGGCCAGCGCCAGGGTGGTGAAGTTGAGAAGGGCCAGGCCCACGGCCCCGGCCAGCAGCGGCCAGGGGCCGGTGAGCCAGCGACGGTTGCCGGCATCGATGGTCGGGGCCCGCTCCAGCTCGCCGTGGCGACGCCTCTCCATCACCACGGTGAAGGCGGCAATGGCAGCGAAGAGCGCCAGGCTGATGGCGATCCCGCCCCCGGTGCCGACGGTCTTGACCAGCGACACCGGCTGGAAGGCGGGCAGGCCCTGCCACCAGCTGAAGTGGGCGGTGCCGATCAGCGAGCCGACGATGAAGAACAGCAGGGTGATCAACATGCGGGCGTTGCCGCCGCCGGCGGTGAACAGGGTGCCGGAGCCGCAGCCGCCGCCGAGTTGCATGCCGATGCCGAACAGGAAGGCGCCGACCACCACCGAGATGCCAATCGGGGCCACGAATCCGTAGACCGACTGGCCGAAGAGACTGCCCGCGCCCAACGCCGGGAAGAACAGCAGCACGGCGAGGGTCAGCATCACCATCTGGGCGCGCAGACCGCGGCCGCGCCGTTCGGTGATGAAGACCCGCCAGGCGGCGGTGAAGCCGAAGGCGGCATGGTAGAGCACCATGCCCAGCAGGCCCCCCACCACCATCAGGGCACCGAGGCGTGCGCCGAAGGCGGCACCCACGGCCAGGGCACCCAGCAGCAGGGCACCGGCCGCCACGGCGGAGACGGAGAGTCGGGGGCGTCGGGTCAGGGCGAGTTCACTCATGGCGGACTCTCTTCGTTGTCAGGGACGATGCCATCAGCAAGCATGATAACGATTTCCTTGGAGGACACAAAAAGCATTTAAATACAGTTTTATATGCCATTCAAGAATAAAAACGCTGATGCTCCCTCTCCCTGATAGTCCTTTCGTCGCCCGCAAGCGAGCCCGCTTACATCGGCTGCATCAGATAAAGCGCCCGAGCCCCACCGCCTGACGCAGGCGGTCCATGAAGGGTGCCGCCTCGGCACGGGCCCGTTCGGCCCCCTTGATCAGCACCTGCTCGATGTGACCGGGGTCCTCCATCAGCGCCTGGTAGCGTTCGCGGGGTGCGCGCAGCTGCTCGTTGAGCAGCTCGAAGACGCGGTTCTTGGCCTCGCCCCAGCCGATGCCATTGGCGTACTCGGCGCGCATGGCCTCGGTCTCGTCGGCCGTGGCGAAGGCCGAGTAGATCTGGAACAGGGTACAGCTCGAGGGATCCTTGGGGTCGCCGGGCTCCAGGGAGTTGGTCTTGATCTTGCGGACCAGCTTCAGCAGCTTCTTCTCGGAGACGAACAGCGGGATGGTGTTGTGGTAGCTCTTGGACATCTTGCGGCCATCCATGCCATTGAGGACCTCCACCCGCTCGTCCACTACCGCCTCGGGCTGGGTGAAATATTGCCCCTTGTAGAGGTGGTTGAAGCGTCCGGCGATGTCGCGGGCCATCTCGATGTGCTGGATCTGGTCGCGGCCCACCGGCACCTTGTTGGCGTTGAACATCAGGATGTCGGCGGCCATCAGCACCGGGTAGCCGAACAGCCCCATGGTGATGCCCTTGTCCGGGTCCTGGTTGCCGGCGATCTCATTCTCGGCCACCGCCGCCTTGTAGGCATGGGCGCGGTTCATCAGCCCCTTGGCGCAAACGCAGGAGAGCATCCAGGTCAGCTCGGGGATCTCGGGCACGTCCGACTGGCGATAGAAGATGGCGTTGTCGGTATCCAGGCCCAGCGCCAGCCAGGTCGCCGCGATCTCCAGGCGTGACTCCTGCACCCGGCGCGGGTCCTGGCACTTGATCAGCGCATGCAGGTCGGCGAGGAAATAGTAGGACTGGACGTTCGGATCCTGGCTAGCGGCGATGGCGGGCTTGATCGCCCCCACGTAGTTGCCCAGGTGAGGGGTGCCGGTGGTGGTGATGCCGGTGAGAACGCGGGTCTTCTCGGGAGCTGCACTCATGGGGAAAGCGGACTCTACTGTGCGGAAATGGCCGCTATGGTAACGCGAGGCCCCGATCAAGGCGACCGGAGCCCGCTCCAGAGCTATCGCAGCCAGCTCAGCTGCGATAGCGAAAGGCGCCGGGGACAGGCCGAAAAGGGGGTCCTACGCCAGGGGTGAGGAGCATTGCTCCGAACGGGCTGGCCATGGATGGCCAGCACCGGCCCTGCAAGCGGAGCAGGACGCGAGAGCGAAGCAGGGCGTCGGTAGCGCCCAGGGAGGGGTTCACAGCGCCTCCTCGA
>NZ_JARANW010000041.1:0-13839 GCF_029889825.1 Halomonas sp. 11-S5 | reverse complement strand
CGCCCCCCCCCCCCCCCCCCCCCCCCCCCCCCCCCCCCCCCCCCCCCCCCCCCCCCCCCCCCCCCCCCCCCCCCCCCCCCCCCCCCCCCCCCCCCCCCCCCCCCCCCCCCCTACCAGACACCTAAATGCTAGATTTTCACATTTCTAACACTTGAAAAGTTGACAACAAAACGCAACAAATAAATAGCAAATATAAAAATAAAGCCTATATACAAATCACCGGTTTGCGCCAGCTGCAAGTTAGCTGGCATGTAAATAAGTATGTGAAAAAAATATGAAAATACAACCAAACTGAAAACATCACCATGCTTATAAAAAGCAATAAAAGAATACCCCATCCAGAAAAAAATAAAGAAAATTATTATTGGTATAATTGCATACGGAACATCATTCGCCATCCATACGAAACCGGAAGACCAATGCCCTTTAGATGACCACCCTAATGAATCAAGCTGTCTAACAAGGTTTTCAGATTTACTTATCCCGGCCAAACTGCCCAAATACTCCAAACTCTTTGAATGCCCCAACCCCCATGAAGAATTAAAATCACCATCAAATGATGATGCCAACCCATAATACCCTTGTGTTAAATAACTTGAAAGCAGTGATGTTACAAAATTGATAGGATCACCAGAGTCGACTTCGTAACATATATCTGTTGATGAAAAGCACCTTGATTCTACATCACCAAGCCTATCTGATTTTTTATGGTAGAACTCAAACACTATTAACGAAACAAATAATATAAAAATTAAAAAATATTTTAAATACTTCACTTTATAAAATAATTTAAAAACCATATTCGGCCTACAAGCCAAAAAAACGGAAAAAACAATTATAAAAGTATCGAAAATCTCTTTATCTGTCCCACGAAAAACTGACATAGCAAAATACAGGAAAACCAAAATTACAAAGTATTTTTTATCTTTATTTTCGTTTATATAGCGCATTGCAAAGTACGGCAAAGAAAAAAGTATAAAGGGGGAGAGAATAATTTTTAAAATTATTAGCCATGCCCTTTCCATCCTATCCCCGGACACCATTTCATGCATAGACTGATAAGCATCAAGCGGTGAAAGCAGAAGGGCAAAGAAATCCGTTAGGTTATTCCCGGTGTATACATTAACAATAGGATAAAATAACCCCACATAAGCCAGAAAACCAACAATGGCATATTGCCTACATGCCACTTTCTTAGCCATTCTAATCTTAATAGAGGCGGCAGCTAAATACCCACAAACCCCTGAAATCAAGCTGGAAAAAAAGAATAAAAGCAAAAGAAAGTCATTCTTTGATGGGTACTCAATTACCAAATCAAAAAAGTAAACCAAGAAAGTAATGCACCAAAAAGTTCCAACAACTATTAGAGGGGAAAATTTTGACGCATGCAAACCAGAAAAATTATTCATAACTTATATAACATCTTACCACATTTTGGCCTTCTATTAAATTCCTCTTCAACAGAAAGTATAAAACCCGCCTCCTTTGTAACTTCGTATTTTACAAGCACCCCCTTCCGAATTTTAATTTTTTCCAAAATCGAAGATATGTACTTATAATACCTCCTTGGGATTAACTTTATAAACAACGAAAAGACAGGAAAAGACAATAAATACTCTCTAATACTCATTGGATTTGAGAAATACCCATTTTCTGTTGTTTTTTTCTGATTTTCAAACCCATCCATAATCTTACTTTCTTGAGATAAGGAGAACCCTAGATCTTTAGCCATACCTGAAACACCCTCTGGTAGAAGGCAAAGGCTTTCATAAGAATATATCTTGATTTTTTCGCAAGAAAAACATGATGAAACAACGCTTATAAAATATTTATAATTGAAAATTTTAGCTTGATTGCTATATTTCACAAACTCAAAATAGCTAGGAAACTTTTTCCGCAAAATGGAAAAGCATTCCACGTAAAAAGAATACGATGCCTTTATTGGGTCACGATACATAACTACCAAATAATCCAACGCAGCATCAACATCTTCCAAAATCACAGCTAGCCTGCGGATCTTTTCCTGCCAAGTTGACTTGTAAGTATCTACAAGTATCATCTCTTCAGAAATTAAAAAAACCTTCCCATCGAGAGTTGAAAACTCATGTACAAACCTAGATTTTTCATGCTGAAACTCTTTATCAGAGCATTCTAGGGATCTCATCAGTATCTTAGACAGGTCTCGACAGTCCTCCTGATAAAACTTACCCAGATAACAACAGTTATTAAAATTCGGAAATATTTTCTTTTGAAGATACGTCGAAGCTGTCTTAGGAAGACCTGCGTGAATAATGATTTTTTTCATAAATTTACAATTTTCAAAAAGAAAATAAAGATATCACCTTGTGAAGCCTGGATTCATAGAATAACCGCAGCACTTTGGACCACACGGAAGAGGCAGGGCAGGGAAAACGCATGAAAAATCTTACACCGCGAGAATGTCCGCAAGGTAGGTCTCATCCAGCGCCGCTTTCTTCTGTTTCCGCCGGATGCCGCCCTTGAAACGCTTCTCTCCTTTCAGCTAATTCAAGGCGATATGCCGAACCCTGGCGAGGTTTTCAGCAGCCTGACCACGGTGGATCTTGCAGGCATCTTCGCGCAGCGCCATATCCAGCGACCAGTGAAGCTTAGCTTCTATAAACCATAAACCAATGCTGACGGGCCGCTTGACAACTACCGGTGATGAGGAATTTCATAGGGGAATAACCAAATAGATCGAAGGAGTAGAATCAACCGCGCTTTGCGCGATACGACCTCAAGCTACCCGCAAACCTCGCCAGGAACACCAACATCACGCCGGCCATGCCGCCTACTATCAGTGAGAGAGCGAGAATCAACGCCTTACGCGGCTCGCTCGGTGCTGCAGGACGGAACGCATACTCGACAACATCTATCACGCGATCCGTGTGATTAGGTTCTACACCCTCATCCACACCATAGAGTCGGTTGCTGGAAAGAAGACTGGAGATCCGCTTTCTCTGCTCGAATTGTTGCTCAATTTCACGAATCATCATATTGCTCAATCCATCGTCAATGGATTCTTTAAGCGTGTCTCGGTCGGCTTCCAGGGCTTCATAACCCATGAAGTACAGAGGAAGTGAGCCGTCGTTGCCGATGTTGGCATAGATCACTTGACTACCACTGGGCTGGCGGCCGAACTGCTGAGGCGTGGTCGGCTTCTCGATACCGAGCCGACGAGCCACGGTGATCGCTTGTTCGAGTTTGAAAAGTCTATCTTCCCGAGAACGCTTCAGGGTTTCTTTATGCAATTGAAGTTCATTGAACAGGCTAGCAAGCTGCGCACGGCTGTGATCTTCGAATCGGTTTCGTAGTGTCGTCCAGACCTTTTCCGAGGTATTACCGACATAATCATTGAGAATCTCGGCACCCTCTTCTCCTTCTGGGTACCGATACTCTATGTTCATCATCATCTGACTATTGCCATCGGCACTCAGGCCTCCAACAGTCAGTCGATTAGCAAACACCTGCCCCAGATCCGCTTCAGGGTCGATCTGGAAACGATCCTGATTGTCCTCAACGAAACGTTCGAAGTTCTGGAAACTCGAAAGCCGATTGCCCAGTGTCCGATACGCTTCTCCCGGGGTGACCTCAAAGCCATTCATCAGGTTGAAGCCGGAGAAGTTCGAGGCGGATGCCGGAACCGCGCGAAACGCTGTCTCGTAGGTGGGCGTGGTCACGGCCAGGTAGGCGAAGGCTGCCACCACGGCCAGACCGACCATGCCAACGATCCAGTACCAGCCTTCGATCAGCATCAACGCCAGGTCACGCAGGTCGATCTCGTCGTCATGGTAGCCAGGGCTCGGCTGTTCTTCCGGGCTCATCGGTAAGTTTTCCTTAATATGCCTGTCGAGTGGGCACGCTACCGCCCGGGGATTGTTCCGGACGCATTCCCATGCCCTGTCAATAAGTCTGGAGACCCGCGCTTAGCCTGAGGTGTGACGAAGCGCCATCCCTATTTTGAGACGCTATTCTAAACCAGCGCCCTAGGGGCCACTACGCCTTGTGGGCGGCGACCGCCTGCACGCTGTCGCTGGGCTAATTCTAATTGGCCGGAGAAGGATACAGCCTTTGCCCTGAGGTTCAAAGCGACCGACCCCGCCTTCGATGCACGCCGGCCGCGCCAGTCGCTGGACAAGGTAAATCCATTGAAGAATCCATCAGATAAGCTTGCATCAGAGCCTGGATGCCCAACGGTCTGTGGCGAGGCGTAAACGCTCGTGTACCTCCTCGAAGACCCGGCGACTCTTCCGGTAGGGATCGGGGATCTGCCGTCCGTGACTCTCCTCCAGCCAGTGGCCCAGCAGCAGGGTCTTGCCCAGGGCCTCGGGCACCAGCTCGCCAACGGCCTGGCGCTGCCCCTCGCTCATCACCAGCACGATATCGGCGCTTCTGATCATCTCCGGGGTGAGCTGGCGGGCGCGGTGACCGACCACTTCCAGGCCATCGGCTTCCGCCAGCGACCGAGCGGTCGGCTCTACCCCCTGCCCGACCAGCGCTCCCAGCCCGGCGGATTCCACTCTGAGGCCTGGCAATGCGCGGGCGAGCATCGCCGCCGCCACCGGGCTGCGGCAGATGTTGCCGGTGCAGACGACAAGGATGTGGTGGAACATCGCGACCCTTCCATGGTGGTGCGCCAGGAAGTGTACCAGTGCTCACGGCGAGGAAGTTAGTCTCGAGATAACCCTCGCCGTGCGAGTCGAGGTGTCGAACCGACAAGGAGGTTCCTATCACCTTGTGGGAGCAGTGCTTGCAATCAATCGCCGTGCAAGTCGACGCGTCGAACCGACGGCTCCCACAAATTAGCAGCTCCTTTAGCACCTCCGCCGCCCCATCTATTGCTCTGCCAGGTGATCTCGGCCCAGGCTCACCTCGACCTCCCTGCCCGCGTCCCTCGCCCACTGCTCGATCCGCTCCTTTAGCACAAGCTGGGCGTCGTGGTCGCCGTGCACGAGGCGGATGTGGCGCGGCGGGTGGCGCATGCGGCGAATGAAGGCGAGCAGGTTGTGCTGGTCGGCGTGGGCGGAGTAGCCGCTGACGGTTTCGATATGCGCGCGGATGTCGAGGCGCTCGCCGTCGAGCTGCACCCAGCCGCCGCGGGGCCCGTAGCGCTGGATGTCGCGGCCCGGGGTGCCGGCGCCCTGGTAGCCGATGAACACCACGGCGTGGCGCGGGTCAGCCAGCATGCGCGTGAGGTAGTTGACCACCCGCCCGCCGGTGACCATGCCGCTGGCGGCGATCACCACTGCGGGGCGATGGGTGCGCGCCAGGTAGTCCACGGTCTGCTCGTGCTCGGCGTGGTCGTTCACGGTGTAGAGGTTATCGAAGCTCAGCGGGTGGCGGCCGCCGCGCAGCCGTCGGTGGGCCTCGGCGTCCCACCAGGGCCTGAGCTCGCGGTACACCTGGGTGAAGCGCGCGGCCAGGGGCGAGTCGACGATGATCTCGAGCTCGCGCCAGCGCGGATCCTTGGCGCCGTGGATCAGCCCTTCGAGCTCGTAGAGCAGCTCCTGGGTGCGGCCGATGCTGAAGGCGGGGATCACCACGCTGCCGGCGTTCTGAAGCGCCCGGTCGATGGCGGCCTCGAGCCGGGCGCGGCGGGTGGTGCGATCCTCGTGGGTACGATCGCCATAGGTGCTCTCGAGCACCAGGGTGTCGGCGCGATACGGGGCTCTGGGCGCCGGCAGCAGCGGCGCGTAGGGCGCACCCAGGTCGCCTGAGAACACCATGCGGTGGGCCCCGCCCGTGGTGCGGTCGTGTGTATCGATCTCCACATAGGCCGAGCCGAGGATATGCCCGGCGCGCTGCAGCTTGACGCGGACATGGTGGTGTTCGTCGTCGATCAGGGTATGCCACTGGCGGTAGTCCAGCGGCACCAGTCGCTCCTCCACCTCGGCCAGAAAGCGCTCGATCAGCGCCCGGTCGCGGGTGAAGCCGATCTTCAGCGCGTCCTCGATCACCAGCGGCAGCAGCCGCGCGGAGGGCACCGAGCAGAGGATCGGCCCTGTGTAACCGGCGGCCAGCAGGTAGGGCAGGCGGCCGATATGGTCGATGTGCACGTGGGTAACGATCAGCGCCAGCACGTCGTCCACCGGGAAGCGCACGCGGTGCTGTTCGAGGCTGTCGAGGTGGTCGGCGTCCTGGCCCTGGAAGAGCCCGCAATCCACCAGCAGCGCGCGGTCCTCGCTGACCTGCAGGCGGTGGCAGCTGCCGGTCACGCCTTCCGCGGCGCCGTGGTGGCGTATCTGTGGCGTGTTGTGCATGCGAGTGGCCTCCCTGCCGGCTATCCAGTATCCGCTATCCGATGCCCTCAGTGTAGGCAAGATTGGCGTCGGGGCAGCTGCCCCGGGGCGCAGCCTTTCAGCGGCTGTCCGGGTCGACCCGCAGGGCCTCGGCCAGTGCCTTCTCCCAGCGCGGGTCGCGCTGCCCGCAGGCGATGAAGCCGGGGTTGAGCAGGCTCTCGCCCTGGTTGCAGCGCAGCGGTTCGAGCGTTTCGACATTCAGCACCTGGCCGCCGGCGGCGGTCACGATGGCCTGGGCGGCGGCGGTATCCCACTCGTGGGTGGGTGCCAGGCGCGGGTAGAGGTCGGCCTGGCCCTCGGCGATCAGGCAGAACTTCAGCGAGCTGCCAATGTTCTGCGTGGCATGCGCGGGTAGTGCCCGGCAGAAGGTCTCGAAGGCGGCCAGGCCGTTGCGCCGGCTGCCCGCCACCTGCCAGGGCTCGCGCTCGGGATCGGGCAGTTCACGTACACCGATGGCGCGTTCACGCCCCCCTTCGCGGCGAAAGGCCCCCTGCCCTACCTGGCCCCACCAGGTCACGTCGCCCTCGGGCAGCGCCGGGGCATGCACGATGCCGAACACCGGCACCCCGGCCTCGACCAGCGCCACATTGAGGGTGAACTCGCCGTTGCCGGCGACGAACTCGCGGGTGCCGTCCAGGGGGTCGACCAGCCAGTAGCGCTCCCAGTGCCGACGGGTGGCGAAAGCGGTCTCGTCGGATTCCTCGGAGAGCACCGGCAGCCCCGGCAACTCGCGCTCGAGCAGCGCCAGCAAGGCATGGTGGGCGGCCATGTCGGCCTCGGTGAGCGGGCTGTCGTCGGCCTTGTGCTCGACGGTGAAGCCCCGGCGATAGATCGCCATCACCTCGCGCCCGGCGGCGTCCACGCCGGCGATCAGCCGCTCGATGGCAGGATGTTCCAGCCTCATGCAGAGTCTCCCTTACCGACATCTGCGACTTACGTCGTAGACAAGCGGTTGACCTCGGGTACAATGAAAACCGCTTCCATATCGATCAACCGGCCACCAGGCCTCGGAGACGCCTCATGTCCGTTATGCCATTTGCTCCCCTCTGGGACCAGCCGCTGCCGGCGCGAGCGCAGCAATCGGCCCGTCGTCGCCGCCGCAACGAACGATTCCTGACGTTATGGAGCCGCTCCGGCACGCGGCTGCACGGCAAGGCCTCCCGCACGCCCCGCGATCATCGCTTGCCGCGCGTCCATTTCTGAGCCTCATCACTCTCTCGGTGCATCCCCGCGCACCGGCGTGTTGCGCAGTTCATCGCGGATCTCGCGCAGCAGCAGGATCTCCTCCGGCGGTGCCGTGGGTGGCGTGGGCGCCTTGGCCTGCTGGCGGCGCAGGCGGTTGATGCCCTTGATCAGCAGAAAGACGGCGAAGGCCACGATCAGAAAGCTGACCACGTTGTTGACGAACACGCCGATGTTGAGCGTCACCGCCCCGGCGGCCGTGGCCTCGGCCAGGGTGGCGTAGGGCCCCTCGCCCTTGAGCACCAGGAAGATATCGGAGAAGTCGACGCCGCCCATCAGCAGCCCGATGGGCGGCATCAGCACGTCCTTCACCAGGCTCTGCACGATGGTGCCGAAGGCCCCGCCGACGATGATCCCCACCGCCATGTCCACCACGTTGCCGCGCACGGCAAATTCCTTGAACTCCCTCAGCATGCCTCGCTCTCTCCACGGTTGATAGCGGGTGACAGAATACCAGACGCCGGCAGCGCCCTGCCCTGGATAAGCAGGGCTATCGCATGAACAGAAGAGTTCTCATCGGGGTAGATGGTGAAATGCGCTTGAAGAATGGGGGTCTGTCCCCGATTAGCCCTGCGGCGGCATTCGATAGTGGCTGCTGAACGACTTTACGTGCTCCAGCGCGGCGAGCAGCTCTTCTCCCAGTGTGAAGGCCTTGTTGAGCAGGCTTGCCTGGATCTCGGGATCGTCTGGATAGTCATGAGAAAACTGATTGCGCATTTCGCGAAAACGCAACCACTGGGCGGCCGATCGAATGGCACCGATCTTCTCCAGGCGGTTGAGCTTGTCGATGAAGGCCGGGAACTCGCCCGGCTCCTGGGTCAGCTCGAGCACGCCGGGCAGGAGTCGTGCCCCCATGGCATCCTGAAGCTTGGAAAACCGGATCACGAATTGATCCACCACCGCGAGGTCCATTGGCGTGAAGTCGGCCAGGTCCTCAGGCGCGACAGGGAAGCGGTGTTTCAGTGTGCCCATCGCCCAGCGCAGTCGTTCAGCATGGCGTTCGCAGATGTCCAGGCTTCCCTCGAATGCTTCGTGGTTCACAGTGCCACTCCCGTCTCCCTCGCCACGCGATGCACCGGCAGATCCGGGCTCGCCTGTCGGCAGATCACCAGATCGATCTTCTGCTCACCCAGGCGCTGATGCAGCTCCACCATGGCAGTAAGCTTGGCCTCCACAATCTCGTCAGGGTCCTGCAGTTCCGGCTCTATGAACAAGTCGATATCCCCGCCTCGAGCCTGGTCATCCGCCCGGGAACCGAACAGCAGAATGCGAGTTGAGGCACCAAAATGGCGCGTCAGGATCGTTACGATCTCTTGGCGTTCTCGATCGCTCAAGCGCATCACTGCCTCCACCGCTCGAATTTTATGCCTGTAAGTTTAGCATGGGCCCCTTAGCAGACCGGCATCTTGTGCTGGGAATGGGGGTCTGTCCCCGATTACCCACACGCCAGCAGGCCGCCGATCGAGGAGGATCGGCGGCCTGCTGGTGACTTATGCTATCCCCGGCCCGTGGGCCGGGACAGGCTTACTTGGCCTTGGGCGCAGTTTCCTTGACGGCCTTGGTGGCGGTCTCGGTAGCGCCCTTGGCGGTTTCCTGGGCTTGCTTGACGTTGCTCTCGGTCAGCTTTTGGCTTTCCTCGGCGAACTCCTGCTGCAGGGCCACAACCTTCTCGGCGTCGCCCTTCAGGCGCTCGGTCAGCTCGTTGGCGACCTGCTGCTGGCCTTCCATGTAGTTCTTGAGGCCTTCGGCATCCTTGACCTCGACCAGGCTACGCAGCTGCGCCAGGCTGGTGTCGGCGTAGGCACGAGTCGCCTCGAGCTGGGCATTGATCAGCTTCTCGGTGGTATCGACCGAGAGTGCGGCGAAGGCGCGTGCCGGAGCGAACATGGATTCCAGCTGGGCGGTGTCGAAGTGCTTGGTATCAAAGGCGAAAAAGTTGGTCATGATGGAACCTCCTGGGTTCTGGATGACGTGGAACGGGAGAGCCCCGCTCTGCTGCAGTGCACAATAGCAAAGAGTTTTGTGCAGTGCAACATCCACCACGCCCTCTACCAAACCCTCGCTGGATGACAGGCGCTATCACCGATCTCGTACAGCAGCCGGCCCTCGGCTAGGCCATGCTTGGCGTAGCGTCGCCGATTCCGAGGCCCTCATGACCCGTCGCGCCCGCCTGCTGCTGCCCGGCACCCCGCTGCATCTCATTCAGCGCGGCAACAACCGCAGCGTCTGCTTTGCCGACGGCGACGACTGCCAGGCCTACCTGACCCTGCTGGACGAGGTCAGCCGTGCCTGCGGCGTGGCGATTCACGCCTATGTGCTGATGACCAACCATGTGCATCTGCTGGCCACCCCGGCGCAGGATCCGCAGGCGATCAGCGCAATGATGAAACGGCTCGGCCAGGTCTATGTACAGCGCTTCAACCGCCGCTACCGGCGCACCGGCACCCTGTTCGAGGGGCGCTTTCGCTCCTGCCTGGTGGGCGAAGCCCGCTACCTGCTGGCCTGTCACGCCTATATCGAACTCAACCCGCTGCGCGCCGGCATGGTGGCGCATCCGGCGGAGTACCGCTGGTCAAGCTATGCCGCCAACGCCCAGGGCAGCCCCGATCCGATCATCACGCCCCATGCGGTGATCCGTGATCTGGGCGGCACCCCCATCGAGCGCCATGCAGGCTACCGCGAGCTGTTTCGTGAGTATCTGGAGGAAGGGCTTGTCGACGAGATCCGCCAGGTCACCCACAGCGGGCTGGTGCTGGGAACGCCGCGCTTCCAGCAGCAGGTCGCCGAACTGCTGGGCCGACGCACCGTGCGCGGCACGCCGGGGCGCAAGCCAAGGCCCCCACGGGAGGATGTCGAATAAAGGGAGCAGGGGGAAAAAGGGAAAGGGGGTCAGGAAAGGGGGTCTGTCCCCGATTATTCGCCCGATTATTCGTAGTGACTCCATAGACGGAGCACTTTGACCACACGCTCGCCATCAATCACCTGGTACACCAGTCGGTGTTGAATGTTGATGCGGCGGGAATAGGCGCCAGAAAGATCACCCACCAGCTTTTCAAAGGGAGGCGGCTTACGGTAAGGGTCTTGCGACAGCAGAGCCAGCAGCTCCTGGGCATTTGGCTTCAGGCCACTCGACGCCAGCTTCCTGGCATCTTTCTGGGCCTGCTTGGTGTAAACCAGCTTCCATGTCACCAATCCAACGCCTCGTCGCACTCATCGACAGGAGTATCCATTCCTTCTCGAAGGGTTTCGCGCATACCGGGCACGGAAAGCAAGTAGAGCGTTTCCTGAATGGCAGACCAGTCCTCCTCGGACACCAGAACCGCCTTGTTGCGCTTCCCCATGATGACGATGGGCTGATGGGACTCGGCGGCCTGATCGATCAACCGATAAAGGTTGCTGCGTGCCTCGGTCGCTGTGATACCGGTCATGATGCACCTCATACATGATCCAACCTCACAGGATTGTAAGCCTTTCAAGACGTACGTCAAGACGAACGTAACTGGCCGGCCGCGACACACCCTCAAGGAAATGGGGGTCAGGAAATGGGGGTCTGTCCCTGACGGATCCCCACGGAAAGAAATGGGGGTCTGTCCCCGATTAGCCCCCGGGCATGCCGCCATTTCGCCGGCTCTGGCCGTGCGCCTGGAGCGCGCCGGCGCCGGCACTGCGCGACACTGGCTTGCGATGCAGACCGCCTATGACCTCTGGCAAGCCGAGCACAGCGAACAGCCCGAGGTACGACAGTTAGCCTCTTGAACTGGAAATGGGGGTCTGTCTCCGATTAGCCCGCCAGGTCGCGCAGCGCCTCGGGGTGCTTTTCCGCCACACGCAGCAAGGTACGCGCAGTACCGGTAGGCTCACGCCGCCCCTGCTCCCAACCACGCAAGGTGCCGGGGCTAACGTCCAATAGCTCGGCAAACTCCTTTTGCGAGAGTCCCAACCGATGGCGAATCTGAGCAGCCATGGGGACCTCGACCCGAGTGACCCGAACCGCCTCACCACGCTTCATCTGGCGCACGGACTCCAGCAGATCACGCCCAATCTGATCCAGTTCTTTATCCATGGTCCAGCTCCTCTCTCAATTGTCTCAACAGCGATGCGGGCAGATTGTCAAACTTCGACTTCGAGTACACGATCAGCAACCATACCTGGCCATCATCGAGGGTGTTGTAGCGATGCCTTGGCGCCGCCAGCGGACCTTTCGTACACCACCCGTGCCCGGAATGACATCTCCTGCCAGAGGATCTGCAGCAAACCAGGTAATGAAGGCCTCTCGCTCATCATCTTGCCAGATCTGCTCCGCATAACGCCGAAACATGGCAGTTTCGATAACCGTGTACATGGAATCATGATACGTCAATGACGCACTTCCCGCTAGTGGAACACCAAAACGCCAACGGCCGGCATCTCTGCCGCTGGTGAGTTCAGGTCAGGAGGGAAATGGGGGTCTCCCCGATTAGCCATCATGCGACCCGAGAGGAATGACGGCGCGTCTGGTCGCCACGTCCAGCAAGCAGGCCTGCGACGGAGATGTCTTCGTCCAGGCTCTCCCAATGTAAGCCCTCACCACGACCGATCAGCTCCCATTGATCACGCTGCTCAGGAGTACTGTGCAGCAGGCGGGGAAACCAGGCTAGCGGTATCGACAACTCACGACCATCGTCCAGGGCGATACGGAAGGCATCGGTCGTGAAACTCACATCAACCGCCAGCGGATCAGATTCAAGGTTCAAAGTGCGCATACCATGCCTCCATAAAATAGGATTGGTGCCGTTCGACCAGTTTGCGAAGGTGATTGATCTCATGAGCACGCAAGCCTTTGCTCGATTGTAGCTCAACTGGGTCCAACCAGAACTTCGCGATCTGACTTCCGGCAACCGTCTCGATCAACCCCGACACCACCAACGGTCGGCCGCTGGTGAGTTCAGGTCAGGAGGGAAATGGGGGGCGTCCGACTAGCCCTCATAGACATCCTTGCGATGGGCCGCCCGGACCACCAGTACCACCAGCCTGTCATCCTGAATCTGGCAGATGATGCGGTAATCTCCCACACGATAGCGCCAGAACTCCATCAACTCGCCCCTCAAGGGCTTGCCCAGTAGGCGCGGATGCTCCAGAGACACCACCCGCTCTTCCAGGTAGGCACGAATGCGCCGGCGGTGTTGAGGGTCGATCTTCTTGAAACTCTTTGCTGCTGAAGCCAGATACTCAATCTTCCAGGTCACGCCAGAACTCCTCGGAGGTCATGACACGATCCCGGCCCTGACGAAGCTGCTCAAGCGCATGCTCGGCCAGATAGGCATCCTCCAGCTCGTCGAGATGCTCGGCGATCAGCTTACGGAGGTAAAATGTCTTGGAGCGCCCTGTCGCCCGGGACAGATGGGCCAGGCGTGCCTCGATTTCCGGATCCAGGCGGAGACTGATAGGCATGATGCTTGCCTCTTGTGATACATGCGATCAATGTATCGCAGCTTGGCCGAAAACACCAGCGGCCGGCATCTCTGCCGGCCGCTGGTTGATTCAGGCTAGGTCGGAATTGGGTCCGGAATTGGGGGTCGGAATTGGGGGTCTGTCCCCGATTAGCCTTGGGCTCCGCCGAGATGGTCGGGACCTATCGCCAGTGGGCAGAAAGACAAGCAACGCTGTTACCCAACCCCGAACTTTACCAGAACATGATTCTGGCCGACGAGGCGTCTGCGCAAAAGGACGACGATACCCAACAGCGTTTCGAACAACTCTTCCCGCATTTTGCCCAGAAGCTGGAGGCGCAGGACGAGGCCAAACTGGCGAGCCAACCTGGTACGCTGCAGCGATAGAACACTCGACGCTGTCACGAGCCACCGACGGCTCAAGCAAGTGACGGAAATGAGGACTCGGCAGAGACTGCCGTCGATTACTTGGAATTTGGAAAAGCCAGCGGCCGGCATCACTGCCAGCCACTGGTTGATTCAGGCTAGGTCGGAAATGGGCGGAAATGGGGGTCTGTCCCCGATTAGCCCGAAATGGGGGTCTGTCCCTGAAGGATCCCCCATAATGCCTGCTCCTTGACCTCCTCACGAAGGTTCTCTCGGAGAATTTTCCAGGAGGGCCAGGGCACGGCGCCGGGCCGTTGACGCCGAAGCCACTCCAGTCCCAGGCGCCACACGGACAGCACGTTCCGGTGCCGGATACTGTTGCTCTGGTAGCGCTGCTGTTGCCCGCTGTCACGGACGTGCAGGCCGGCAACCATCGTGGCGACATTGGCCAGCATGGCGATCAGCAGCAGGATCTCGATGCGCTT
>NZ_JARANW010000040.1:0-14609 GCF_029889825.1 Halomonas sp. 11-S5 | reverse complement strand
CGCAGGAACACCTCGACCACGCTGATGCCCATGGCAATCAGTACCAGCCAGGCGGCGCCGTGGGCGCCCCGGGCCACCAGGCGGTCCAGGGCGGTACGTTCGGGGCCGAGCGTCTCGGTCTGCTCGACCGGGTCGCGGGTATCGGGGGAAGGTTGGGTCATGATGGGTCTCTTCACGCATCGTCCGGGCGAGGGCCCGGACGATGGTCGGCTTGCCAGGGAGTGGGTGTCGGTCGGCTTACATCAGGTTGCGGGCCTGGAGGAAAGCGACCACGGAGTCGTAGACCTTCTGGTTCATCTCGCTGCGCTCGGCCCAGGCCGCCCACTCTTCCTTGGCGATGTTGCGGAACTTGGCGCGCTCCGCCGGAGCCATGTCGATCAGCTCGATGTTCGGGTCCTGGCGCGCCTCGGCCACCGCCTCGAGGTCCAGCTTCTTGAGCTCGAAGACCATCTCGTAGGCCAGCTTGTCCACCGAGGTCTCCAGTATCGCCTGGAGGTCTTCCGGCAGGCCGTCCCAGATTTCCTTGTTGAGCGATACGGAAACCATCGGCAGCGAGTGGAAGCCCGGATAGTTGGGGTAGTTGGCGAAGCTGTGCAGCCCCTGGCTGTGGTTGGTGGAGAACACCGTGTAGTCGGCGGCGTCGATCACGCCCTTCTCCAGCGAGGTGTAGACCTCGGAGCCCGGCAGGTTCACCGGGGCGGCGCCGGCCTTCTCGAAGATGTTGTAGACCATGCCCTCCGGGGCGCGGACCTTGAGCCCCTCGAGGTCCTCCACGGTGCGGATCGGGCGCTTGGAGGGGAAGGACTCCAGGCCGGTGGCGGCGGCACCGATCAGCTGCACGCCGTAGGGATTGACCAGCTCGTTGTAGAGCGCCTCGCCGCCGCCGTGGTTCATGTACTCCAGGAACTCCAGCGGATCGCCCCAGGCGCCTACCAGGTTGCCCAGCATGCCGAAGGCCGGATCGCGGCCGGAGAAGTAGCTGGGGTCGGTGAGGTGGCCCTGGAGGATGCCGGACTGGACGGCATCCAGGGTCTGGTTGGCCTGGACCACGGCATTGACCGGCAGGATCTCGATCTCGATGCGCCCGTCAGACATGGTGTTGACGTTTTCGGCCCAGGCCTTCTTGAGCTCGAACTGCGGCTCGCCCGAGGTCTCGGAGGTCTGGAAGGTCCACTCGTACTCGGCGGCCTGTACGGAGAAGGCCAGCGAACCGAGCACGGCGGCGGTCAGGCCCTTGAGGGCAAAGGAGGAGCGTGGCGTGATCTGTTTCATGGTGCGTTTCCTTCTATGGCGCATTGATGTTGTTGTCGGTGCGGACACCGCGTACGTGGCGAACCGGTCAACCCGGTTCGGGAACGCCAGCGCCCGGCAGACGCAGGCGTGGCGGACGATGATCGAACAGGCTCTCGAACCCCAGATCCAGACCGGTACGCTCGAGCACCGAGAGGGCCGCTTGCTCGGCCTCATCGGGCTGACGCAGGCGGATCGCCTCCATCAGCCGGCGATGGCGCTCCATGCTATCGCTCAGCTCGGCCGCGCTGTGGTTGGAGGTCTCCACCAGCAGGCCGATGGCTGGCTTGAGCATGTGGCTGAGCTGGGCCCACAGCAGGTTATGGGTGGCCGCGAAGATCGCCTCATGGAAGGCCACGTCGTGCTCGTCGTGGCTGCCCCCCTCGCAGCGCCGATCGGGCGCCTCCAGGGCACGGATCATGTTGCGCCAGGCCGTCTCGATGGCCAGCAGGTCGGCGGCGGTGGCATGCGCTGCCGCCAGCCGCGCCATGAAGGGCTCCACGGCCACCCGAAAGGCGAAGATGTCGCGCTGGATGCGCGGGTTGGGCTGGGCGAAGCGGGCCATCCAGTCGCTGACCCGGGGGTCCAGCAGGTGCCAGTCGGTGAGCTCGCGCACCCGGCTGCCCTGCCCCGAGATGCGCGTCAGCATGCCCGCCGAGACCAGCTGCTGCAGGGCACTGCGCACGGTGCTGCGACTGACCCCGTAGCTCGCGCAGAGATCCAGCTCCCGGGGCAAGAAGCTGCCCGGCGCATGCTCACCGGCGAAGATCGCCCGGGCGAGGTCCTCGGCGATATCAGGCTTGTGGGCGGGCTTGCGCCCGGATGGGGGCTGACGCGATGTCATGAGGCTCTCGGCGGCTCCTGTAAGACCTGGTGAAGTCTATGTCGGACATAGGGTCGCCCAAATGCCGCGGCCGTGCCTTTAGACTTTGGTCACACTAGCGGCATTATCCCGCACCACCGCCTGGAACATGCACTCGGGAAGGTCGGGAATCGACGCCCGAACCCGGTTCCAGCTGTGGATGAAGGGCCGCTCGCGGGGGCACGACGAATCGTGCCCACATCCCCGATGCGGCTGCACCAGCAATGGACACGAAAACGCCCCACCATGGTGCATCCAGGCGGGGCGCTCTAGGATCCCTGGCCTCAGCCAGGGTCAGTCAGCGACAGGGCGTCTCAGCGATAGACTGGCAAGCGGGCGCAGACGCCCTCGACCTTGGCCTTGACCTCGGCCTCGATGGCGGCGGTGTCATCCCCTGCCGCCATGACGTCGAGAATGTCGCAGATCCAGCCGGCGAGTTCCTGGCATTCCGCCTCGCCGAAGCCGCGGGTGGTCACCGCCGGGGTACCGAGGCGCAGGCCCGAGGTCACGAAGGGGCTCTGCGGGTCGCCGGGCACGGCGTTCTTGTTGACGGTGATGTGGGCGCGCCCCAGGGCAGCATCGGCGTCCTTGCCGGTCAGGCCCTGCTTGATCAGCGAGAGCAGGAAGAGGTGGTCCTCGGTGCCGCCGGAGACCACCTCGAAGCCGCGCGCGATGAACACCCCGGCCATGGTCTGGGCGTTCTTCACCACCTGCTGCTGATAGGTCTTGAAATCAGGCTCCATGGCCTCCTTGAAGCAGACCGCCTTGGCGGCGATGACGTGCTCCAGCGGACCACCCTGCCCGCCCGGGAAAACCGCGGACTGCAGCTTCTTCTCGATGTCGGGATTATTTTCAGCAGAGAGGATCAGGCCGCCACGGGGGCCGCGCAAGGTCTTGTGAGTGGTGGTGGTCACCACATGGGCGTGGGGCAGCGGGGTCGGATAGACGCCGGCCGCCACCAGGCCCGCCACGTGGGCCATGTCGACCAGCAGGTAGGCACCCACCTCGTCGGCGATCTCGCGGAACGTCGCCCAGTCGATGATCTGGGAGTAGGCGGAGAAGCCGGCGATGATCATCTTGGGCTTGTGCTCGCGGGCGAGGCTGGCCACCTCCGCGTAATCGATGCGGCCGTGCTCGTCGATGCCATACTGCACGGCGTGGTAATGCTTGCCGGAGAAGTTGGGCTTGGCGCCATGGGTCAGGTGCCCCCCCGCATCGAGGCTCATGCCCAGGATGGTGTCGCCCGGCTTGACCAGCGCCTGGAACACCGCACCGTTGGCCTGGGAACCAGAGTGGGGCTGGACATTGGCGTAGGTCGCAGCGAACAACTCCTTGGCGTAGTCGATGGCGAGCTGCTCGACGATGTCCACGTACTCGCAGCCGCCGTAGTAGCGCTTGCCGGGGTAGCCTTCCGCGTACTTGTTAGTCAGTTGGCTACCCTGGGCCTCGAGCACCCGGGGGCTGGCGTAGTTCTCGGAGGCGATCAGCTCGATGTGCGCTTCCTGGCGTGCGACTTCCTTCTGCATCGCATCGAACAGGACGTCATCGAAACCGGCAATCTGCATGTCACGGCTGAACATCGGCGGGAAACCTCGCAAAACGGGGAAATCTGGGGAGCACATGATACCCCAGCCCCCGGCGCCTTTCATCTTCCCCCGCCCGATGCGCCTTCGGCTTATCGGGCCTACCCTTCCTTCAGGCACTGCACCGACCGTAGGGCCGGTAAGCGACAGCGCACCGGGCGGATCCACGAGGCTGTGCTGGCCGCTTCGCCCGATGCGCCTCCGGCTTATCGGGCCTGACTTCACACGCACCTTCCCTGGCGCAGAGCCGACTCGTCGCTCAGCGCGTTTCCACCCGCATCTCGAGCCGCTCGGGCAGTGCCAGGGGATCGGCAGATAGGGCCTCCAGCTCGCTGTCGGCGGGCAGGGTCAGCTGGAGGGAGAGCTCGCGTGCCTCGCCCGCCATCATCGCCACCAGGCCGGTGAAGATGGCCTCGACCTCGGGGCCGAGCATCATGCCGAAGCCCCGGGCCTGGGTCCGCGCCTGCTCCAGGAAGACCGCCTCGCTGATGCCCTGGCTAGCCGCCATGACCGCCGGCAGGCGGCCGAAGAGCCCCAGGTCCGAGAGGGTCGCATCGACCCGCCCGCCCAGCAGGGTGACGCCTTCCAGGCTCTCCATCTCGGCCAGGAAGGCGGCCGGCTCCACCCCCTCGGGCAGGCGCACCGGCAGGTCGATATCCAGCACCCAGCCGAAGGCCTCTTCGGCGGTGACGTCCACCTCCCCGAGCAGCCGGCTGGCGTCGCCTTCCGACTCCCAGCGCCCGGTGGAGACCGCATCGAGGCGCAGCGTTCCGCTGCCCCCGGTAAGCACGTTGCTGGCCATGCGCAGTTGCGTGCGCTCCTCCTGGGGGGCCAGGGCGATCATGCGGGCCAGGTCGAGCTCCAGCGCCTCGAGGCGCACGCCGCCTTCGCCGTCTTGCAGGTCGCCATCGACCTCGAGCCCCGCCAGTGTCGCCACCAGCCGGTCAGAGTCGATCACCAGGTCACGCAGCTCGAGGCGATCGAGTTCATGCTCGTCCTCCTCGCCCTGCAGGCCGCCCAGCCCCTCCATGCGCGCGAACGCCAGGGAGAAGGTGCCGCTGCCGAACTCGCCATCCCCCTCGGCTTGCCCCTCGAGCCCGCTGAGCTCCAGGCTGTCGATGGCCTCGCGTGACAGGCCCGTGGCCTGCAGGCGCTCGACACTGAGCCGACCATTTCCCTCGCCGAACCCCTCGCCCAGGTCCTGGCCGGCGAACTCGGCGGCCAACGCCTCGACCTCGAGCCCGGCGATCAGCAGGCCTTCCGGCCAGCTCTCCTCGTGGAGGGGCAGCACCGCTCGGGTGGGGTCATCGAGGACCAGCGTCCCGACGCTCAGCTGCGCCTTTTCGCGGCCGGGGATCTCCAGGCGGACACCCTCGATGCGCACCTCGTCGGGGCTGTCGTAGTCGCCGCTGACCACGTAGCGGTCGAGCCACAGCTGCTGCCCTTCGGGGCCGACGAAATGGAGCGCGCGGGCGGTGACTCGGTCACGGATCAGCGCTTCCGAGACCTCGCTGATCTCGAGGCTCCCCTCGGCGGCAAACAGTGCCCGGAGGTCGGCCTCCAGGCGCTCGGCCGGGCCGGGCTCGGCAAGTGCCGGCAGGGATATGGACAGCGTCAGGGCGGCAAGAGCAGCCTGCCAGGGCATCGGGCGCATGGGCGCACCTCCGGTGTGGGTGTGGCGGGAACTGGTCAGCAGTCTAACGTCATCGCCTCACGGCGGGCCAGGCTCAGTGCGGCGAGGCCAGGCGCATCTCCAGCCGGCGATTGACCTCCTTGAACACGGCGAGGCGCGCCCGGCGCTTGTCGTCGCAGGCGATCAGCGCCCACTCGGCGCCCGGCGCCTGGGTGCGAGCGAACATCTCGTCGATGGCTTGCCGGTAGTCATCCCAGCGCTCGCGATTGCGCCAGTCCTCATCGGTGAGCTTGTGGCGCTTGTGGGGGGTGGCGGCACGCGCCTTGAAGCGGCGTAGCTGCTCCTCCTGGCTGATGGCCAGGAACAGCTTGCCGAGCACCGTACCATGGGCCAGCAGCTGGCGCTCGAACTCGCGGATCTCCGCGTAGGCGCGCCGCCAGGCCGCCTCGGGCGCCAGCCCTTCGATCCGCTCCACCAGCACCCTGCCGTACCAGCTGCGATCGAAGATGGCAAAGCGCCCATCCGCCGGCAGGCGACGCCAGAAGCGCCAGGCCCAGGGCAATGCCAGCTCCTCGTCGCTGGGAGCGGCGATGCGGTGGACCCGGTACTGACGGGCATCCAGTGACGCGGTGAGCCGGTGGATGCTGCCTCCCTTGCCCGCCGCGTCGAGGCCCTCGAAGGCCAGCACCACCGGGATGCGGCGGCGGGCCGCCTCCCGGGCGTTGATGGCCAGGCGCCCCTGGGCCTCGGCGAGCCGTTCGGCATAGTTCGCCTTCTTCATCGGCGCCTCCCCTCGGGGCTCGGCACGGCGTATCGAGGGGGCCGGCGGCGCGTCACCGGTCGCCACCTCCGGCACGCCGGAGGGCGCCACGGGCGGCGCGACCAGGGCCCCATGCAGCAGGGCTCCCACCCGCTGGAGCTGCGGGGCGGGGTCGCGGAAGGCAAGCCGCCGCCAGGGCGCGTGGTCGGACGCAGTGGCGTCGCGCATCTCGCGCCCCAGGGCACCGATCACGGCATGCTGAAGATGGCGCTGCCAGTCGGTGGTATTCAGCTGCCAGGCACGGACCGGGTCCTGCTGCAGGGCCTGCAGGTGGCGACGCTGCTCACGACGACCGATATCCATCCACAGCTTGAGCAGGACCACTCCCTCGGCGGCCAGTTCAGCCTCGAAGGCGCGAATCTCCGCTAGCCTGTCACGGAAGGCGCCCGGCGAGAGGCGCCGTTCGGTCCGGTCAAAGAGCGCGTCGCCGTACCAGCCATGGATGAAGATGCCGATACGCCCGCGATCGGGAATCCGTCGCCAGAAGCGCCACCAGTAGGGGCGCTCGCGTTCCTCGCTGCTGGGTCCCAGGGCATGCACCTCGGTGTGGCGGTTCTCCAGCCAGTGGTTGAGCTCGTTGACCAGCCGTCCCTTGTGGGTGACGGCATGGCCGGTGAGCAGCAGCATCACCGCCCGCTCCCGGCGATGGGCGAGGTCGAGCTGGGCCTCCAGCAGGCGGGCGCGCAGGGTATCGGTCTTCATACTTGACCTCTCAGGTCTCGCCCAGTAGGCCGAGGCTGGCCGCCGGGGCCCGGCGGCGCAGGCCTCGGGAAAGCAGGTGGCCGATAATGCCGATCAGCAGGGCACCGGCCGGCGGCAGGATTAGCCACAGCAGCCCGTGGAAGCGCGGCGCCAGATCGAACCAGGCGAGATAGATCCCGGCGGCGGCGAGCTCCACCAGCAGCGCGCCCATCAGGCCGCTGGCGAAGCCGAGCACAGCGAACTCCGCCGCCTGCATCCGCGAGAGCAGCCGATTACCGGCCCCGAACACCCGCAGCAGGCCGCTCTCGTGGGCTCGCACCGGCAGGCTGGCGGTCAGCGCCGCATAGAGCACGCTGATGCCGGCCAGCAGCACGAAGCCCAGCACCAGCTCCACCGCCCGGGTGACCTGGGTCAGCACCTCGCGCACCTGGCCGAGGATGGCCTCCACGTCGAGCAGGGTGACCCCCGGAAACTCCCGCACCAGGCGGCGCAGCAGGTCGCGGTCGTCGTCGCCGAGATGGAAGGCGGTGATGTAGCTGTGGCCGAAGCGCTCCAGGGTTCCCGGCGGGAAGATCACGAAGAAGTTGGGCCGGAAGCTCTCCCAGTCGAGGCTGCGCAGGCTTTCCACCTCGCCGGTGACCTCGTCGCTGCCGATGGTGAAGGTCAGGCGATCGCCCAGGGCGAGGCCCAGGCGCTCGGCCAGGCCGTCCTCCACGGAGATCGGCACCGCCGCCTCGCGGGCCGTGGGGCGCGGCTCGGCGGCTACCTCATCCATCCAGCCGCCCTCCTCGTCGCCGGGCTGGCCGTCGGCGAACCACTCCCCCGCCACCACCCGGTTGCCCTCGGGCAGGGTCTCGCGCCAGGTCAGGTTGAGTTCACGACGCAGGGCATTGTCGCCTCGCGACTCGGCGGGCACGGCCTCGCGTGCCGGCTGGCCGTTGATGGCGGTGAGGCGCCCGCGGACCATCGGATAGAGGGCGCTGCGGGCATCCGTGGCCCCGGCCAGGGCCGAGGCGAAGGCGTCCCGCTGCTGGGGTTGGATATTGATGGCGAAGTGGTTGGGGGTATCCGCTGGCAGCTGGGCCTGCCAGGTGGTGAGCAGGTCGCCGCGCACCAGGGCGATCATGGCCACGGCGAAGAAGGTCACCGAGAAGGCCAGCAGCTGGCCGAGGCTCGCCTGGCGGCGCCGCGCCAGCTGCTGGCCGCCCAGCCGCACGGCCGTGACCAGGCCATCCGCCGGGCCGCGGCCGCGCGGCAGCCGGGAGGTACCCCGCAGCACCAGGCTCAGCAGCGCCCCGCCGAGCCCCCAGAGCACCACCAGCATCACCAGCCCGCCCAGCAGCAGGCCAGCGGCGAGCCCCGGGTCGCCGGAGTAGAGCCACAGCAACCCGCCGAAGACCAGCGCCGCCACGCTGACCACCAGCCAGGCCGAGGGCGGCAGCGGGTCCAGCTCGCGGCGCAGCACCTTGAGGGCACTGACCCGCTTGAGGCGCAGCAGGGTCGGCCCGGCGAAGCCCGCCAGCACCGCCAGAGCGGTGAACACCCCAAGCCACAGCGGCAGCAGGCCGGGCGCCGGCAGGCTGAACGGCAGGAAGGTCGCGAGCAGCGCGACCAGCAGCGCCTGCCCGGCCAGTCCCAGCAGGGCCCCCAGCGCGGAGGCTGCCAGCGCCAGCCACAGCAGCTGCAGCGCGAACAGCCGCAGCAGTTCGCGCTGGGTGGCGCCGAAGCAGCGCAGCAGCGCTGCGGTATCCAGGTGGCGTTCGACGTAGCGCCGGGTCGACATGGCCACGGCCACCCCGGCCAGCAGCACGGCGGCGAGCCCCGCCAGGCCGAGATACTTCTCGGCCCGCGCCAGGGCGTTGCCCAGCTGGGGGCGATCACGGCGCACGTCGCGCACCTCCACCCCCTCGCGGCGCAGCCGCTGCAGCAGCGGCTCGATGCGGGCCACCGCCTCGGCGCTGCCGGCGGCCAGCAGCTCGAACTCCACCCGCGAACCCTCCTGGACCAGGCCGGTGGCGTCCAGGTCGTCGAGATGCATCATCAGCCGCGGGTTGAAGCTGCCGAAGCCCGCCGACTGGTCGGGCTCGCGCTCGATCACGCCGCCGACCTCGAGTTCGGTCTCGCCCAGGCGAATCCGGTCGCCCACCTCGAGTTCCATCAGCAGGGCAAGCCGCGGTGCCACCCAGGCCTCACCCGGCGGTGGGCCATGGGCCAGCGACTCGATGCCGTCGCCGCGGTCCACCCGGGCCGTGCCGTAGTGCGGATAGACGCTATCGACCACCTTGAGGCTGGCCGGCTGGAAGCGGTCACCGCGGCTGATCATGGAGACCATGTCGACCTGGTCGGAGAGCGTCAGGCCGGCGTCTTCGAGGGCCCGGCGGACCGCCTCGTCGAAGGGCCGGCCCTGCTCCAGCACCACGTCGCCGCCCGAGAGCTGGCCCGCTTGGCGGGTCAGGCCGCGGTCGAGGCGGTCGAGGAAGAAGCCGATCATGGTGGAGGCGGCCACGGCCAGCGCCAGCGCCAATGCCAGGGCTCGCACGTCGGCGGAGCGCAGGTCACGGATCAGGCTTCTGGCGGAAAGGCGCAGCAGGGCCGGCCAGCTGGTTCGGCTCATGCTATTACCTCGTCGCGCGCCATTTCGACCAGCCGGCCGCCCGCCAGGCGCAGGCAGCGATCGCAGCGCCGTGCCAGGGCATGGTCATGGGTCACCAGCACCAGGGTGGTGCCGGCCTCGCGGTTGAGGGAGAACAGCGCCTCGATGATGCGCTCGCCGGTGACCGGGTCCAGGTTGCCGGTGGGCTCGTCGGCGAACACCAGCTCGGCGCCGGTAACGAAGGCCCGGGCCAGGGCCACGCGCTGCTGCTCGCCACCGGAGAGCTGCTTGGGGAGGTGATCCAGGCGCTCACCTAGACCGACGCGGGTCAGCCAGTCGCGGGCCCGGGCCTCGGCCCCGGGGCTCGGCGACAGCTCCAGCGGCAGCAACACGTTTTCCAGGGCCGTCAGGGTGGGCAGCAGCTGGAAGTTCTGGAACACGAACCCCACCCGCCCCGCCCGCAGGGAGGCCCGGCCATCCTCGTCGAGGGCGCGCAACGACTGGCCGAACAGTGACAGCTCGCCGCCACTGGGCGTGTCCAGGCCGGCCAGCAGCCCCAGCAGGGTCGACTTGCCGGCGCCGCTCTGGCCGAGGATCGCCACGCTCTCCCCGGGGAACACTGTCAGCGACAGGTCACTCAGAATGCTCAGCCGCCGCTCGCCGCTCTCGACCTGCTTGGCGAGGTGATCGACGTGTAGAATCGGCGAGGCATCCGTTCGAGAGGAGATGGACATGGCGAAGGGCTTCCCTGTAGGTGCGTTGGGCCGGCATGCACCACGCCGGCTCGCGAGGCGCTGGCTCACGCCACGCTGGTTTTCGGTACTCTGGTCCACAGTACTCGGGTTTTCGATACTCGGGTTGACGCTGCCGCTGGCCGGCGGCGCGGCACAGGCGGCGGAGAGACCCGTGCTGCTGGTGATGGGCGACAGCCTGAGCGCCGCCTACGGCATCGAGCAGCAGGCCGGCTGGGTCAGTCTGCTGCAGGCGCGCCTGGACGGGAAGGCGCAAGTAGTCAACGCCAGCATCAGCGGCGAGACCTCCAGCGGTGCCGCCGCCCGCCTGCCCGACCTTCTCGGACAGCACGAGCCCGATATCGTTGTGCTGGAGCTCGGCGGCAACGACGGCCTGCGCGGCCTGCCGCCGAGCCAGTTCGAGGCCAACATGGCCGCCATGGTCGAGGCCAGCCGGGCCTCAGGTGCCGAGGTGCTGCTGCTCGGCATCGACATCCCGCCCAACTACGGCCGGGCCTACCGCGACGCCTTCACCGCGGTCTACACGCGGCTGGCAGACGAGTTCGAGCTGCCGCTGGTGCCCTTCCTGCTCGAGGGCGTGGTACTGGAGGACGGCCTGATGCAGGCCGACGGCATCCACCCCACCGCGGCCGCCCAGCCGCGGATCCTGGAGAACGTCTGGCCCAAGCTCGCGCCGCTGCTGGAGGAGAACGGCATGAAACTGGCCGGAGACTCGTAGCCGGACCATTCGTGGACTAAACTTGGGCCGAAAGCGCGTCTCCCGGCCCGTAGGCCCGGTAAGCGCCAGCGCACCGGGCAAGCGAAGCAGCTCGAGTCCGTTGCGGCCTACCCGTCCTATGCGCCTACGACCTATCGGGCTTACCGCCCTTTCACGCCTTGTTCCGGAGCCTGTCATGCGTACCGAAACCATCAGCTACCTGAAACAGAATGCAGCGACCCTGGATGTTCAGGAGCCGCTGGTAATCACCCAGAAGGGCAAGCCGACCTATGTGGTCGAGTCCTACGCCGCCCACGAGCGTCGCGAGCAGGCCATCGCCCTGCTCAAGCTGCTGAGTCTGGGCGAAAAGAGCCGGGAAGAGGGCAAGACCATGAGCACCGAGGAGTTCATGGCTCGGTTGGAAGAGGATGAGGCCAGGGAGTTGGGTGAGCCGCTGTGAACCAACGGTTTTCCGTCGGTCAGGAAGATTCCGCCCTCGTGTCTCTGCGCCATTGCCGACATTTCCTGATAGACCAGCTCGAGTGGAATCCTGCCGAGGCTCACGCCTATACCCGCAAACTCGTCGCTACCGCCGCACAGCGTCTCAGCGAAAGACCCGACACCTATCCGGTGTGCCGGCTCGCCCTCGAGCTCGGCATCCGCCATTACCGCGAGTTGCTGATTGACGGCTACAGGGTCATCTACCGCGTCTGGCCCGAGCAGGGGGAGGTCTCCGTCTACCTGTTCGCGCATCAGCGCCAGGACTTCAAGCAATTGCTCTTCGAATATCAGCTGCTCGCCTGAGCCACCGGCGCGGGCGTCTTCTGCCACTGCTGCAGCGCGAGGCCGCCGAGGATCAGCACCAGGCCCACCAGGGTGGAGGCGAGGATCGGCTCGCCGACCACCAGGTACAGCAGCAGCAGCGACACCGGCGGCGAGAGGAAGATCAGGTTGGAGACCTTCGCCGTCCGCGAGACCCGGTGAACGGCCAGCTGCCAGAGCACGAAGGCGATGCCCATTTCGAACAGCCCCACATAGATGCCGGCCCCCAGCGCCTTCCAGCCGTGCCATTGCAGGCCCGGGCCGACCAGCAAGAGTACCGTCAGCACCGGCACGCCGACGCTGAAGTTCTGCCACTGGGCCACCAGCGGCGGGCGATGGTCGCGGGCATTGAGCAGCCAGTAGAGCGCCCAGAGCAGCGTCGAGGCGAGCGCCATACCGACGCCAAGCGGGTCGGCGAAGGCCACGTCGAACACCGCCCCCCGGGTGGCAATCACCCACACACCGCCGTAGGCGATCAGCCCCGCCAGTACGTCGATGCGGGTCAGCCGCTGGCCGAGGATCGGCACCGCCAGGAAGGCCATCGCCAGCGCCCAGGTGTAGTTGAGCGCCATGGCCTCCTGGCCGGGCAGGCGGTCGTAGGCGCCAAACAGCACCAGGTAGTAGGCCACCGGATTCATCAGCCCCGCCCAGGCGGCGGTGCGCCAGCCGCGCCTGAGCGCCTGGCCCAGCAGCCCCTGGCGCGCCACCAGCACGCCGAGCAGCGCCCAGGAGACCAGCGAGGCGATCCACATCAGCGCCAGCGGCGACATGTAGCCTAGCGCTACCTTGAAGGCGGTGGCCACGGTAGACCACAGCGCCACCGCCCCCAGGCCGAAGAGCATCGCCTGGCGATCACCGCTCATGGGCCACCGTCAGATCGTTCTGGCAGGATATGCCGGCGATAGAACTCATGACAGCGCTGCAAGGTTTGGGGCAACAGATCGTAAAGGCGCGCCGCCTGGTTGATGTTCTCGGCGATCGCCTGGCTATCGGTCAGGTATTCATGCGCAAAAGCATTGCGTAACAGCCGCACTTCCAACCAGTCATCAATCGTGTGCAACACGCCGAATTTTTCCATCCGGTTGAGGGTATCCAGCAAGGAGACATCCTGATCGGTATCCTCGAGGCTGGCACGAGATAGCGCGCGAAACAGCTTGCCGGCCATGAAGTCCTGCAGCTTGCCGAAGCGGCTAAGAAACAGATCCATCCGATCGATGGCATCGTCGTCGAGTTCACTGACTTGCGCAGCCTCCATCGGCAAGTCGTCCTGGATAGCCTCCCAGGAGCGCTGCAGGTGGTGGTGCATTCGTTCGGCCACCTTGAGCTGTTCTTCGAGTATCGCCCTGGGGGTCGTGGTCATAGCCTGATTCCTTGTTCCAGGGCATCACGATGAATCGGCCGCAGCGTTTCATCGGCAGAGCGAATCAATAGATCGATGCGCCGGGGGCCCAACCGCGCCCAGAGCCTTCGCTGCAGACGCGCCTGAATCCGGGTGCGGGGTTCATCAAGCTCGGGGGCCTCGATATAGAGGTCGATATCGCCACCGCGACGCCCGTCATCGACCCTTGAGCCGAACAGGTAGACATGCGCCTCCTCACCCAGCAATTCGGCCACGGTGTCATGGATGACGGAAACCTGCTCATCGGTCAGCCGCATGATCGACTCCTCATCGATCGAGGTGCCCCAAGTCACGCTCGGGGTCGAGGCGGTCGCGCACCGCCTGCTTGAGGGCCTTGATGTCGGGGAAGCCCCCGTCGCGCTTGCGCTCCCAGAGCGATACCTCGTCGCAGAGGATCTCGAAATGGCCGCCATGGGACGGCACCAGGGCCACCTCCTCCAGGTCCTCGCCGAAGGTGGAGAGCAGTTCCTGAGCATACCACGCACTGCGCAGCAACCACTGGCATTGGGTACAGTAATGGATTCGGATACGTGACATGGAACCTCGAGTGTCGCAATAATGAGGGATCCCATGATACCAGCCAGGGAGTGCCGATGGCCGCCCCCGAGATCAGCCAGACTCGCCTCTTCGAGTGGCTCACCGGCACGCCGGCGCGTTGAAATCCCGACGCCGGCTGGCCATGATGAGGGCAATATCCCGCCCCTTGCCGCCTGCGATGCGCCAAGGGCACCGCGACAGGAAGCCCCTGCATGAAACGATCCCCCCTGATCAGCCCGGAACTGCTGGAACGCATCATCGATGCCTCCGAGGACGGCATCGTGGTTGCCGAGCAGGAGGGCGACGAGAACATCCTGATCTACGTCAACCAGGGGTTCGAGCGCCTCACCGGCTATAGCGCCGACGAGATCCTCTACCAGGACTGCCGCTTCCTGCAGAACGATGACTGCGACCAGTCGGGGCTCGATGCCATCCGCAAGGCCCTGAAGGCGGGTCGCCCCTGCCGCGAGGTGCTGCGCAACTATCGCAAGAACGGCACCCTGTTCTACAACGAGCTCTCCATCACCCCCATGTACGACGAGGACGACCACCTCACCTACTACATCGGGGTGCAGAAGGATGTCACCGAGCGCGTCGAGGCCCAGCTGGAACTCGAGCGGCTCAAGGCCGAACACGGCCTCACCTGACCCGCCCTGACACAGCGAAAAAAGTTCATCGCAGACTGGCGTGATCGTTGACCGCACGATACCGGCTGGCCATCTGACCCCGTAGGCTCGGTAAGCGCCAGCGCACCGGGCATGACGAGGGCACCATCGTCAGCACGCCGGATGCGCCTCCGGCTTATCCGGCCTGGTATGGATTGACCCGTCAAGGGCTCGGTTGTCTCTATTTACATATGGTTGTCCTCAATGCCGACGGGTCAGGGAGCGAGGGGCTATCAGCGACGGTGGATCTCTCT